>JAGNMT010000040.1:0-7457 GCA_017991025.1 Verrucomicrobiales bacterium | reverse complement strand
TTACCCTTGCGGGAGGGAGCACCGAGGCTTGTGACCAGACCGGCAGATTTAGGGGCGAAATTTACTCGACAGGGTCGTTCTGTCAAAAAATTATTCTGAATTCATATAAAAAAGCCGAAACTCCTTTTTTATTCGGGCAAATCCTCGGCAAAACGCTGAATTGCGGCCGCTTTCCCGGTGCTCTCATCCACATCAATGATCGCTCCACGGAGGCCGACAGATCCTTTTGCGACCGGAAAACGACTCGGCGTTGAGGTCAGAAACCGTTCAACCACCGGACCGGTCTCCCGCCCCAGGACGGAATCCCGCGGGCCGCACATCCCCGCGTCGCAGAGGAAGGCCGTTCCCCCGGGCAGGATGCGTTCATCGGCGGTCTGGACATGAGTGTGAGTCCCCACGAGTGCGGAAATCGTTCCATCAAGCGCCCATCCCATTGCGATTTTCTCACTGGTAGTTTCGGCATGAAAATCGAGGAAAATGACTTTGACCCCTTCCTCGGAGCGCAGGCGGGCAACCTCCTTCTGAACTGCAAGAAAAGGATTTTCCAGGGGCGGCTGCATGAAAGTGCGCCCCTGAGCATTCAGAACAGCCACCTTCCCTTTGGCCGTTTCAAGGACAATGGATCCACCGCCGGCTACTCCCGGGGGGTAATTCAGAGGGCGCAAGACTCGTGGCTCCAAGTCCATAAAACTCACAATTTCCATCTGATCCCAGATATGATCACCAGTCGTAATGACCGCGATTCCGGCCCGAAGGAGATCGATCGCAATCTTCGGAGTAATCCCCCGTCCCGCAGCGGCGTTTTCTCCATTGGCAATGATAAAGTCCAATCCGTGCTCCGACTTAATCGAGGGCAGCCTCGAAATAACGGCTTTTCGTCCCGGTTCCCCCACAATATCTCCTAGAAATAGAATTCTGAGCATAGGTCACTTATTCTGCTTGGTTTCCCCTAGTTGAAACTTAAAAGTTTCATTTACGTGAATGCAGCCTCAGATTTCCGTGGTTTCCCCCGCAACCGAGTCTCCCGACTGGTTGCCGGGATGGTTATTGCGCTGGTCTCAAATCCCGCTCATGCGGAGGAGAGCACAGCAGCGACCGCGTTGACACCTGCCGAATCTCAGCTGAACCACGAGGTTGCGCTCCCCCCCCTTGTTCCCATCATTGCGCGACTGGGGCACGTTCCGGACTGGTCACAACTCGATCCTTTTCAGGGCACCATTACCCGCGAGGAATTCACGTATCTCCTGACACACTGCTACGCCAGAAGTCCAGCGGACTCCGCCGGATTGATCCAAATTCAAGCGGACCGGGCCCTCATCTTGAAACAGTCAAATTGTCCGGAACTCGGGTGGTATGACCTCCGTTTCCGCACCGAGGGAGCACTTTCCTCGGACGTTCCCCGATTCTGGCGCCGCCCCACCGAACTGGACGACCTCCCCGCGAACTCCACCAAACCACTGCAGGGACTCAGGATCGCCATTGATCCCGGTCACATCGGCGGGAAGTGGGTGACCTGGGACGACAGGCACTTCACGATTGGGAGTGACACCCTCCCGGTCAAGGAGGGAGAGATGACACTCATGGTCGCGCGACTCCTTGAGCGCGATCTCACCATCCTCGGAGCGAGCGTTTTTCTGACCCGTGAGTCCAACAATCCGACAACCGGGGAACGGGTCGAGACTCTTCAGGAAGAGGCCAAAGCCTACCTGATACGCAGGGGGCAAATTCCCTCCTCCGGCCTGATAGCCAGCACCGCCAAGCAAATGTTCGCGATTTCGAGCGAAATCCGCTCACGCGGCGAAATTATCAACAACAGTATTCGGCCCGACCTCGCGCTCTGCCTTCATTTTGACGCCTCCCCCTGGCCCTCCGGCCGCCCCGCCCTCCGGACCCCCAACCACCTTCACCTTATCATCAACGGTTGTTACTCCAGGGAGGAAGTCGCCGAGGATGACACGCGTTTTGAGATGATCTTAAGAATCCTCCAGAGGGTTTATTATGAAGAACTTGAAATGTCCGATATCGTTTCGAAGACGATGCAGAAGGAAACCCGGCTCCCGGCCTTCCACTATGATGGAAAGAGCGGCATGTCGGTGAATGACAACGACTTGGTCTGGGCGAGGAACCTGCTCGCGAACCGTGTTTTCTTTTGTCCGGTGCTCTTTTTTGAACCTTTCTGCATGAACCACCGTGAGACCTACGCCCGCGTCCAGGAGGGTGACTACGACGGCCTTCGTGAAATCAACGGGGTCTATCGTAAAAACCTCTATCAGGAATATGCCGACGGTGTCACCTCCGGATTGATCCGATACTATCGGCAACAGCGCTGAACCGGGACGGCGCGCTATCGGAAAATGGACGGGTCCAGCCCTATCGTTCCCCGAATGCTGTCGATGTAGGATTCCTCATCATCCACGAGTGCCGCAAGGGCGGCTCTTGTCTGAACCAGTCGCTCCGCGAGACGAAGGCGTTCCGCCTCCTTTTCGTAGTTCTTGCGCTCAAGGAAATCCCCGAGGCAAACGATATGCTGGTTGATGACACGGATACGAAGGTCTTTCTTTGCGACGAGACGCTCCCGGTACCAGGCACTCTGCATCACATACTCCCGATCAAAAAGCCCCCGCACCGCCGGGTCGTGGATCGTCATTCCTTCATAATGCCCGTATGCCATGATATGCAGCAGTGCCTTAAGAGGAGGGATCGCGACATCAATTCCACCGTCCTCAAAATAGCTGAGCGCCACGCTCTTCTGGGTCTCGGCGATGTTCCTAATTCCATCGAGATAGTCCTCCCTACCCTGCAACTCAGGCCTCAGCATCTCCTCGGTAAAAACACTGCGAGGCTCCGCAAAGATACGGCCAAAAAACGTCTCAACAAACTTGGAGGTGATCCGGTAGCCGAGACGACTCGCCGGAACCAGTTGCCCATCCTCCTCGAAATCATGCAGCGGCTCGAGATACCCTTCGGCAATGAGCCACTTCGGACTCCTCTCCTTAAGATACATCCGGCTCCAAACTTCCGGGACGATGAGGCTGACATCATGGGCCACTTTATACTTCGGACCGACATAACCGGCCGCAGTGCTGAACCCTTCGTAGCCGCTGAGAAGATAGCTCATGAGAGCGGCGTTGAGATCCAGGATAGGAAGCAGCGCATTAAAAGGGCCTTTTGTCAGCGCGCCCTCGGAACCCGCGCCGGTCGTAGAAGGTGATTTCCCGGTGAGACTGGCAATAAAATCCATGAACAGTTCCGGAAGCTCCTGATAGTGAATCGGTCCGTAAACCGCCAATGCCCCGATCCCGGCCCGGTGGTCGGGAGGATTGTTTCTCCGCCCCGGTAGCACCGCATGTACGGGATTCAGCACCGGTCTCTCAACGGGAATCCGTCGATAGAGACGTGCCCCGAGTTCCCCGAGATACTCGGCCCGCGGGTTTTCCAAATCCGGCCGGTTCTGGAGATACCGGGGGTTCTCGGTCTGCACTCCATCAACGAGCCGCGGATGGGCCGAGCTCACCGCGTAGGTGGGGCTCCCCGTCGATTTCGAAAAGTTAAGCAGCGTCTTCTTGAGCGGGCTGGTGAAATAATCGAATCGAATCGCATCAGCGACAATACCTTTTACCTCATCCCGCGTCTTCGGTTCGTAGTTCGAGAAAAAGTTCCCGCCCCGCGAAAAATCCCTTTCCGTTTGTTTGTCATAGCCCCGGTGAATGGCATCATCCGGGCGCTGGAAGAGACGAAACTCACAGTTCTGTGAAAACTTGTAGCTCGGAAAATCCACATCAGGATGCATCAGGGAACGATCGAGCCGGTTCGCCGGAACCGTGATCGAGGCGGTGATGTCATCCTCGCGCTGCAATTTCGTTGCCGGGGAAAAGTCTTTGCGCAGGCCGAACATCCGCCAGGAACCGTCGAGCTCAAATCCCACACGCAGGTAGCGGGTCATGACCGTGGCAAGCCGGTATTTCAAGAGATAGCCCTGCTCACCGTTGATGCGGTCCACACGGAACCGGCTTCTCCAGTCGCCGCCCCAATCGGGTTTCCAATAGCGTTTCAGCGTCAGAATAAAATCCTTCACACTCCCCGGGATCGTCGAGATGAACTGGTTGTAATCATCGGTGAAATCATCACTCGGGGAAAAAAGCCGCATCACTGAACCCAGTGAACGCTCCGGATCGAGAATAGGCCGACTCGCGGCCCCGGGTACCCGGGGATTTTTTGCCCGGTCTCCGTAATCCCGGGCCAACAACTGCTCGACTAGGATCATGTCCTGCTCAAACCTCGGCATGATGACAGGACCTTCCTCCATGGCGTCGGCAAGCGACTTCGAGATCTCCGATTTTCCGCCACCGGAAACCGTGCAGGGCTTGTGGCAAAACGTACCTTCCGCATTAGTTCCGACAAGGTACCAGCGCTGCCCCGAAGAAGGCTTGATCATCTCCACTTTATAGCCGGAGGGAAGCACGTAGGTCTGATTGGGCCGCAAGGCAATGGACTGCTCGGCCCCGTCTTTTTTCCAGGTAACAGACTGACTGGTGAGATCGAGATAGGCGTCCTCCGGAACAAAAACAATATCCGGGTAAAGTCGGTCGATCGCGTATCCCTCGGACTTAACCTCGATGCGGTCGCCAAGAAGTTGGATGAGTTCGACAAAAGTGTGGTCGACATCCCGACGGAAGGAGTCCAACTGGAAGTCCTCCCCTAAATCGAAACTTGGAAACACGAGGGCCCCGCCGGCGTGCTCTTCCTCAACCAACCCGTAGAGGTTCGCGGCGTAGCTGATCTGCGTTTTCACCTCTTTCTTGCAGTACCCGAAGTAGTTGTCGGCAATGAGCGTGACCACCACCCCCTCGGCATCCCGGGCCGTGACCTTGAATGCCGTGCCGCCATTGTATAGCTCGCCCTCGTCGGCCCAGCACATGCCGTCCCGCTTCTGCCGTTCTGTGGCCACCGAGACATGCGGAAGACCCACGTCTTTTTTCCGCAAAACCGTGAGGTGGGGGGCCAGAATCACACACCCGGTGTGGCCGGTCCAGTGCTCCACGTCGAGCCGGGCATCGTTTTCAGGAAGGAAGGGATCACCGGCATTTCCGAAGATGGACTCCACAAAGTCGAGATTACTCACGAGATTGCCGGGGGCGAAAAACCGGGTCTCCATCGTCTTTTCTTTCGAGAAACCGGGAACCTCGGGACTCACAAGAGGCCGCAGTAAAAGCGAAACGAAGGCTCTCACCGGAGCCTTTTCCCCGCTTGTAAAGGGCACTAATAAGAGCTCCTCCGGCGGATTGAGCGCGGCTTTAAGCAAATGGGCAAAGGTCACCTTCGGGACAGTCAACTTGTCGGCGGCGATGGGCAACCCGCCCTCGGTCACATGAAAAACCCCCTTCGTCGTCCGCTTGTCTTTGGCCGGGTTATGGCAAACCCCCTGCCAGGTGCGATAGCTCGAAACGATCGCCGATTCAAACTTGTCCTGCCCGGAAGGCAGCGAGAGGAGGCGCGCCAGTCCGTGACGTTCAAGAATGAGCGGATCAGGCAATTTGGGATCCCCTTCCGCAAAGACACCCGTTTCGGCAAGATAACGATCCAGCCATTCGGTAATGTGCCGGTCAACCGGGCAGCGGTGGCTCTTGAGCAATCGAAGCCGCTCCTGAAAATTCAAAATCAACGAACGCCCCATCTCCAGAAAGGGGAAATCAGCCTCGTCCCCGACAATGGGGAGCCCCCGGGCCGCGAACTTCAGGTTGATGTAGTCGCGGGCCCGCCCATCATCGAAAGGCCCCGGCTTCAGGGATTCGCTCTTGAATCCCACTCTCTCTTCTAGAAACTGACTCATATTCATTGAATTGCCCCACTTCGATCCCGATGGCTCAATCCCGCCATGTTCGCACGTCCCGTGCCGTCCTCATACGAAAACCCGCAGAAAGTGAACTCGAAAGCGACTTTTCCGACAAGAATCACCCCCCGACAAATGTAACGGCATCAGGGAGCCGTCGTTTCTGTGAACGAGTCAGCGGCGGAACGCAGCCGGGGAAATGCCCCCTCCTTCCGATTCGTCAGCGTCCAAGCCATGACCTGATAAAAATGCTCCCGCCCTTCGACGTAATTATTGACATAGGAGACGTTGGTCCCCTCAATCGTTCCGCTCACCTCCCGTTCGTAGGCTGGCAGACCCTGGATCGTCTTTTCCACCAGCTCGCCGGACACGGGCTCTTTGACCGTGTCGATAGTTTGCTGGGACGCAATCTCCGCAAAATCGGATAGCTTAAAATCGACATCAAAGTCCGATTTCAACTCCGAAATCACGAGGAGATACTCCTCTGCGGCAAGACTGCCAATGCTCAAAGTGGCATCCCCGGATTTCAAATCCAAGACACGCCAGCCGGGCGCACCGGTAACCGTGGCAAGGCCATCGGTCGTCGTGAAAACCTGCACCGCTTGCTGCTCCTTCAAGGCTTTGGACCCGAAACGGACCCCGTAGACCGCCACCACCCCTATCATCACGAGACTGACTATGCCCGCGATGACCGTCGCCACGATCCAGCCCTTCGACTTGCGCGTCATGGCCATGATCAGCGTAAAGAGAAACAGCGCCGGCACCAGGATGATGAGCACACACCCCAGCATTCCGCCGACCACCTTGAGAATTTCGTAGGCCGAAGAGGACGATTCCATTGGATACTTCGAAGAGAGAGTGAACGCAAGGAGCCCTCCGGGCAACCCGAATATTTCAGGAGAGCACGAACCAAAATTCTTCCCGGGAAACTTCGGGGCGATTCTGGCATCTTTCGTGAAGCGATTTCATGACTTCACTGGGGGATATTTTCCCGCCAGTTTAATCTTCCGGGTTGACGGCCATACTCATCTTTAGCAATCTCTCGACCATGACCGTCCTCTCCGCCCCTTCCCAACAGCCGCTCGCCAAAACCTCCCCCCAGGCCGTTTGGAGCCTCGTTCTCGGCATCCTGAGCATTACCTGTATCTGGCTCCTCGGCTCGATCCCGTCCATCATTCTCGGGATCCTCGCGATCCGGAAGATCGATCAATCCGAGGGCACCTTGAAAGGCAAGGGACTCGGCATTGCCGGCATCGTGACCGGCTGCGTCGGGGTGATCGTGGGGATAACACCGATTGCCATGATTGCAGCGATTGCGTTCCCCGCGTTCTCGGGGGTGCGTGAAAAAGCGTTAATGACAAAACAGATGTCCGATATCCGGCAGGTGGCTTTTGCCTGCCGGGCCTATGCCGCTGAGCACAATGGAGACTACCCGAAGATTCTGCCGATGCTCGTGACCGAAGGGTACCTCGACAGTGGAGAACTCCTCGCTTGGAAGCCGAACCCCTCGGCAGAGGAAAGTTTGCCGCTGCTCTACCGCCCGGGATTAACCGACACATCGGCAGGCGACGAGGCGCTCATCGCCGCGCCTCAAGCCATTGGAGGAAAACGAACCGTGGCCTATGCG
>JAGNMT010000452.1 GCA_017991025.1 Verrucomicrobiales bacterium | reverse complement strand
ATCGAGGACCCCTTTACCTATCTCCTCCACGATGCCGGAGTCTTTGTCTTCAAAGAGAAAATCGCCCCACTCATCATTTCCAAGCCAGCCTTTTGCCTGCGAGAGAAGGTGGGTGGCATCGCGCCAGATGAAATGGGAGGCGTAGCCGTTCGGAATGACAAGGCGGAGGTCGCTGCCGTCCATCGCGGCGGTGATGAGGCGCGTGAGATGACCTCCCTTTGGCTGTGTCCAGCGGTGAAGCAGGATGAAGCGTTTGCCATCCGGACTGCAGAGCAGGTGGTAGGCATGGTGCTTCGAGTCCGGGTGATTCTCGATGACCTCGCCGGTGCTTGCTAATTGCTGATGCGACAGGATGAGCGTCGACTCGCCGGTTTCCAGATTCACGCGAGTGATGCCGCTGCCTGCCGGTGCCATCTCGTCAAAAAAGCGGTCTCTGATCCCCGCATAGCCATAGCCGGGCCTGCAATCCGCGACCCTGGCAAAATCACACGACACGGCCTCTTTGCCATTCGGACTCAGGGTATAGACCGGTGTTGGCAGGGTGTGTGTCTCGCGTGTCTTCACATCCATGATGCGGCTTACGAAACGATCCTTTTCACGGTCGTTCCAGATGACCTTGGAGTCCGTGCCGGGAATCCACTGCAACATGCATCCCTGCTGCCAGCACCACGCGCTTGTTTTGCCGAGCGGGATCCATTCGTCCTTGTTCTGCAAATCGACCATACCCACCTCGATGACATCGTCTGCGGTGGGTGAGCGGTGCTGGAAGTGGACTTTGTTGCTCAGCACAAAACGATTGTCCGGCGAGAATTGCAGTTTGTCATAGTAGCCAAACCAATGAAAGCCCGGTCCTTTGGTGATGACACGGGTCGGTGGAAAGGGGGCGGCGTCCTCACCGCGTGCTCCAGTTCCGAGAGAGGCGGCGGCAAGGGTCGTGAGAAAGTGGCGGCGGGAGGGCTGGGACATGGGGTTCGAGTTCATAGAGGGATCAGGGTTTCGCCCGCACGGCCGACTGGATCGGGTGCTCGCGCGGTTGCGAGTCTATTTCGTCGAAGGCCATCTTGAGGCGTGCGACAATGTCAGGATGCTGCGCGGCCACGTCGGTTTGTTCGGCCGGGTCATTCTCCAGATCAAAGAGCTGCATCGCCTTCGGTTCATCACCGGTCTGTACGCCGGGATGCTCGCTCGGGCGCGACTGCTCATAGGGTGCGAGGATGGTGACCCCGTCGGGGCCCCGCGGATCGATGTAGGTTTCGCCCGGCTTGTTGATGGACGCCAAACCGATGCCAGGCTTTACCACGTGCAGCTTCCATCGGGCGTCCCGAACCGTGGCGAGTTGCGCCGACTTAAGCCCGAAGATCATCGGGTGCGGACTTTTGTCTTCGCCGGTGAGCAGGGGCATGATGTCGAGGCCGTCAATGAAGCGGTCCGGCGTCGGGGTGAGGCCGGCCACCTTCACGAGAGTGGCGAACAGATCCATCATCACGGCCGGTTCCACACTGGTATGACCGGCGGGAATGCGGCCGGGCCAGCGGGCGATCATCGGGACGCGGTAGCCGCCTTCATAGGAGCTGCCTTTCATGCCGCGCAAGCCTCCCGTGCTGCCACCGAATGTCGCGCCGTTGTCACTGGTGAAAATGACCAGCGTCTTTTCATCCAGTTGCGTTTCTTTCAGTTTCGCGAGCACCTGACCGATACCCCAATCGAGTTCGATGACGGCATCGGCATAGAGACCTGCCCCGCTCTTGTTGTAAAAGGCCTCCGAGACGGCGAGCGGTTTGTGCGGCATGGCATGGGCGAGATAGAGAAAGAAGGGCCGTTCCCGGTGTTGTTCGATGAAGGCTATCGCGCGTTCCGTATAGCGTTTGGTTACATTGGCCTGAATGACCGGATACTCTACCTGCCGGTCTCCCTCGAACAAGGCGACGGGTCGCATGTCATTCGAATAGGGGATGCCGAAGTAGCTGTCGAATCCGCGATGAGTGGGCAGCCAGCGCGGCTCGGCATGCCCGAGGTGCCACTTGCCTATCATGCCGGTGGAGTAACCGGCCTCGTTGAAGAGTTGCGGAAGCAATATCTCGGACTCGGGCAGGTGGAGTTGGTGTGCCACTTCACCGCCATCGGGCGCGGGATTCGAGGTCATGCCGCAGCGGAACGGGTAGCGTCCCGTGAGTAGCGAGGCGCGGGTCGGCGCGCAGAACGAGGCCGGGCAGTTAAAGTGGGTGAGTCGCGCGCCCTCCGCGGCCATGCGGTCGAGATTCGGGGTCGCGTAACCTTTCTGCCCATAGCCGCTCAGTCCGCCGTAACCGAGATCGTCGGCGAGGATGAGGATGACGTTTGGCTGTTGTCCGGCGGCTTGTATCTCGACCAGTGAAGCCACGAGCAAAGCGGTGATGAGGAGGATGAATTTCATTCCTGCAAAGGGCATCGACTCATCCGATGATTTCTTTGATGACCTTTTGTTTCTCCACGCCGGTAAGACGCGCATCGAGGCCCTGGAACTTGTAGCTCAGGCGCTCGTGATCGATACCGCAGAGTTTCAGGATGGTCGCATTGAAGTCGTTCAAATGCGCGGGGTCCGTTGCGATGTTGTAACTGAAATCGTCACTCTCGCCGTAGCTGACGCCGCCTTTGGCACCGCCGCCGGCCATCCACATGCAGAAGTTTCTCGGATGATGATCGCGGCCATAATTCGTTTCGGTGAGTGTGCCCTGCGAATAGACGGTGCGACCAAATTCACCGCCCCAGACGACGAGGGTGCTGTCGAAGAGGCCGCGTTGTTTGAGATCGCTGAGGAGTGCTCCGATCGCCTGGTCGGTGTCCTCACATTGCAGGCGATGATCGCCGGGGAGGTTGCCGTGCTGGTCCCAGCCGCGGTGCAAAATCTGCACGACGCGGGTACCGCGTTCGATGAGTCGGCGGGCGAGCAGGGCACTGGCGGCGAATGATCCCGACCGGTTGACGTCGGGTCCGTAACTATCGAGAGTGGCCTGGCTTTCCTGCTTCAGATCGACGAGTTCCGGCACACTGGTTTGCATCCGGAAAGCCATCTCGTATTGGGAAATCCGCGTTTCAATTTCAGGGTCGCCGAATTGCTGGAAACGATGCTCATTGAGCTGATTGAGCGTGTCGAGCATGGCCCGTCGATTGGTCGTTGAGACACCCTCGGGGTTTTCCAGATAGAGGACCGGGTCACCCACCGCACGCAGCGCCACGCCGCTGTGTTTGCCGGGAAGGAAGCCGCTGTTCCACATGCGGGTGAAGAGCGCCTGAGCCGCGGCTTTGGCTTTCCAGGTGGGTGTGAGGACGACGAATGAGGGCAGGTCATTGCTTGCGCTGCCAAGCCCGTAACTGAGCCAGGAACCGATACTGGCGAAGCCGGGAACTTCGCGTCCGGTCATCACATAAGTGCAGGCCGGGTCGTGGTTGATCGCATTGGTGTGGATCGTTTTGACGAGGGCGATGTCATCGACGTGCTTTGCCGTGTAAGGTAGCAACTCGCTCACCCATCGCCCGCACTGGCCGTGTTGGGAAAAATTAAAAAGGCTCGGGGCGACCGGGAAACGTGCCTGTTTGCTGGTCATGCCGGTGAGACGCTGGCCGCCCTGAACGCTCGGAGGGATGTCTTTGTCGAACCACTTTTTCAAGCCGGGCTTGTAGTCCCAGGTGTCGAGCTGTGAGGGCCCGCCATTCATGTGCAGATAGATCACGGCATTGGCCTTCGCCGCAAAGTGCGGCAGACCGGGGAGCGGCGGGTGAACCTCCTGTTTGGCGGGGGCGGCGAAAGCCTCTTTGCCCATCGCATAGGTGAGACCGAGACCGCCGATACGC
>JAGNMT010000039.1 GCA_017991025.1 Verrucomicrobiales bacterium | reverse complement strand
CTCCACAGGCATCAGGGCGAAAGGACTTTAGCGATTGCATCGAAAAGTTCCTTTTTTAGATCGGGACTGTAGCCAGTGTGGACCCAGGCAATTTTGCCTTTGGGATCGATCACTACCGTATGGGGGATGGCCTCGACCTGGTAGGCCCGGCTAACCTTCATATTGAAGTCAAGAGCGACGGACTCGAGCGGCCATTTCCGGTTTTCGAGGAAACCCCTGATGATAGGAACCGATTCGGCCTGATTGACCGCGCAAAACGCGACCTTCTCTGCGGGAAATGCGGCGACGGCCGCCATGACGTCCGGCATTGCTTTGATGCAGGGGCCGCACCAGGTAGCCCAGAAGTCGAGCACGACCACCTTGCCGGATTGATCTTCGATTTTGAACTCGGAGTCATCCAGTCGTTTTAGAGTGAAGGCAGGGGCGGGTTTACTGACAAGTGGCGAAGTCCGTTGACCGCCTGCCTCGGGGATCGCGGGATCGGGCGTGAAAGTCGTCTGCCAGTCGTCAAACGCGACCAGATCCATACGCTCTGCCTTATGAAAGGGGATGGGAGGGCCGCCACGGATTTCCCGGATGTTTTCGATCGAGATGCTGCATTTTCCGAGAATGGGGGAGGTCCCGACAAAGCGGTTTTCCTCGACCTTCTCGCCGATGAGTTGCAAACGAGTGCCGTCATGAAGCACCAACTGGTGGGAGACTTTGACATTAAATGTTTCAAGGTCCTTGTAGTGTTCGGTGGCAAAGGGATCAATCACGTCGTTCCGTGTTCCAGTCTTCTCGAGCGGTGGTTCAACCGGTTCCCCGGCTGTTACGCGGGGGCCGCCCTTCAACGGTTGAGAAGGTCGCAGCCAGACGATCGTTGAGATGCGATTGCCGGGGATTTTCAGTGTTTCCGACTTCGCGGTAAAATCGATAAATTTCTCGTCGGCCGATTCGAGTTTTCCCCGCAAGAGATCGCCGTTCGGAGCAATGAGAAGATGAGTCGGGATTTCCTCACGAATTGATCTTGGGATAGCGAGGAGATGCTCCTTGGTTCGTGGATCGATAACCCGGTTGGGGATATTTCCGGGTGAACTCTCGATTCTGAAATGACTGATTTCAATGGTGCTGTTCTCTTGATTCCATCCCTGCCAGCCGCCGCCCATTTTAAAGTAGATCCCGTTGCCGGAGACCTTTTCAGGATCAACCGCGAGAGTGAGCGCGGATTTTCCGTCGATCCTGACCTCGACCTTTTCGGGCCGGGCCACGATGTCGATCTCGGCGCGATTGTCAACGATGGGAATCTGATCGCCGGAAAAGGAAAATGCTCCGTTTTCGTTGAGTTTACCGATGAAGACGCGGTTTCCCTGAGAGGCGATGATGACGTCAGTGGATGGACTGCTGTCGTCCGGACCTGCGGCGAAGAGACGCAGTGTCATGGCTCCATAGGACTCCTTCCAATTCGCTTGAAATTGAATCCGGTCGCCGAGGAGGATGGAGGGGTTGCCGAAGCCGCCTCCCTTTAGGGTTGCGGTATCCTCAGTGAGGTTGACCAACTCTTCTATCTCTTCGATTTCCTCCCATTCCGGATCCTTGAAGCCTTCGAGGATCCGACCGGCAATCCCCGTATCGAGGGCCCGTACCTTCGACGGAGGGATCTCAATTCGACCGGTCAGACGGCTTTCAAACTGAATTTTTTCCGGGGAAACGGAGATGAGCCGTCCGGTGAGGATTTCATCATCATTCAGGTAGACACGCGCCTGAGCGAGGGAGGACTGCGGTATCGTTCCCCTGTCAGTGAGAGGACTCCTCGTGATCGAGAGTTTGATCGTATTATCAAGCGGCACGGGAGTTATTGCTCCGGGTGCTTGCCACGCGAAGAGGTTACCTCCGGTGGCTCCTGTCGAGGCCAGGCGCATCGTTCCCTTGATTGAAACACCGGCGGCGCTCAGATGATCGTAGGCGATTCCGAGAGGTTCCACATTTTCCGGGAAGCGGATCTCGCGGGCATCGTCAAGCTTCACGCTGACGGGAGCGGATGACCAGGGTGGAGCGATTTTGAACTCGCCGGAACCGATTTGTAAGAAGTCTCCGCTGAGAGTTGTGCCGGAGAGGCAGGCGATCCGTGTGCTCCCGTGAGGTGCCGGGATGGTGGCCTTGCCGGGTTCCGGTGAGGCTGTCATTTCGAGAAGGTTTTCGAGGGGCATTGCTTCATCCCCGACCAGAAGTCTGGAGCTTCCTGCGGTGAGGGAAACATCGTTGATCTGAAATCGCAGCGGGGATTTGAGGAGTTGGAGCCGGGGCCGGGTAAGGTCAATCACCGGTGCGGGGCGCCCGTCCCACTCGCGAACACCGAGCGAGAGCAGTTTGATTTCGGGGGTATGGTTCAGGATCGAAAAGCCGCGATCCAGAGGATCGGACGGGCGTTTTTTTTCCTTGTCAGGCGCACCGGGATTAACCTCGTCGAGGGAGGCGATCTCTTTTCCGGAGGGGTCGCAGAGACGCACTTCTCCCGTGGCCTGATTCCAGAAGAGTCGCAGTTCGATCTCCGTAGTTGCCCCGGTCAACTTCATCACCGGGACAAAGCGGGTGCGATACGTGAGGACGAGAAAGTTGTCCCAGGTCTCGAGCATCGGACCGCCCTGCGGCGTGCGAAGTAATCCCACCTCCAGATTCGGCATACCTTGCGGGAACTCGGCCTTGAAATGGATCTCGACTTTTTCGGGAAAAGTGATTTTCCGGAAGAGATTTCCCGACCACTGGTGGGTCGTCAATTCACCACGGAGATCCGTAAACCAGTCGGTCGGTTTGCGGTCGCGACCGGACGAGGTCCAATCGCTCAATTCACCGAGTCCGGAAAAGTTGAGTCGCCCGCCTTTCGTCTGCGCCAGGCGGGTCACTTCAGAGCGGATGATGTTTACCGTCCCGACGAGGGGATCGCACTCCATCGTGATGCTATCTTTTGTCATCGCGACGAGCTTGCCCTCGACCCGGTCACCGTTTCGCATCGAGACCTCAAAGCGGGGATCTCCAGAGGGTGCGACACTTCCGCTCCTAGCAGGGAAACGAATCCCCTCGAGTTGCCCGAGGTTCAAGTCGAGGGGCGCGGCAAAGGGTTTCGCCTCAAATCGTATCGGCCCCCGGTCGCTATCGAGGAGATTTCCCCGCAGTTCGTCTCCGTTTCGCCAGGTCAGGCTGACATCCTCGCCGGGTCCCGGCTCTGCTCTCATGCCGGCCGGGAAAAGTGCCGCAAAAACGGTCAGGATCACGCAACTCAATAGGGTCGCGTGCCGGAGCAAGGAGGGTAGAGGCGGAATGGCCATCGCTTCAGAATCGCTCGTAAATGGGGAGAAACCGGTAGTTCAGAGCGAGGGAGAGCAGCGACATGGCGGTTCCGTAGGCTTCGCCATAGCTCCCCGCAAAACTGCCGTCGGGGGCTTGTTGTTCTGCCAGCATCGTGGCGTTGGTTCGGTTCCATTGCTCCCACGCGTCGGGGTTTCCCTGATAAAGTGCCTGCGCCATGTAATAGTAGAAGTAGTGAGTGTGGGCGGTCTCTTTGTGATCGAGGTGCTCACCGATGTAGTTGAGAGCGGAGATGAATTCCTCAGATTCGCGTTTGTGGCCTACCGCACCGACAAGCGTGGCGACGGCGGAGCGGGCCATGGAATCACCACCACCTCCGAGTCCACCACTATAGGCGACGAATCCGGAAGACGCAGTGTTTCGCTGCATGTAGGTGAGGGCCGTCTCGATCACGTCGTCGGGAACAATGAGGCCGGCATTTCTACAGGCGAGCAGTCCCATGAGAACTGATCCGGTCACCGAGGTATCCGCGTCGGTCGATGTGGGGGAATAGCGCCAGCCTCCCCACCGATTGGCCTGTTGAGCATCAATGGCTAATTGTATCCCCATCTCAAGGGTCTCGGCGATGGATCGGCGGGTGCCCTCCTTTTCTGTCCCGTCCCAGAGCGTTTCCTCATCGACGACCCCGTATGCTTCAGCGAGAGCGAGCATCGCAAATCCGTGGTGGTACATGCTGTTTGGGAAAAATCCGGTGTCCTTTTCCTGACCTTTGATAATGGCGCGAACTGCCCCTTTGATCTGGTGCCGGTAGTTCCCGAAATTCGGGTCTTCGCCGCTGGCGAGGAAAGCCATCAGACAGATGCCGGTAATGCCGTTCTCGGACTGGCTGCGCCAAGTCCCGTCCTCGCTCTGGGAACGAACCAGATAGGCGAGCCCCCGCTCATAGATCGAATCAACTTCGGGCGGAATGTCGCTGCCGAGACGAATCGAAAAATCCTGAGCCTCGGCAGAGTAAGTCACCGGCATCGCCAGCAAGAGGCAGAAGAGAAACCATCGTGCCGGCGTCATCAGGATTCTTCCCCCTTCTGTGTTTCACCGTTGGCGGGGGCTGCTTCGTTCTTTTTGTAATCCTCCTCGTCACCTTTGGTTTTTTGACGTTCGATTGCCTTTTCTTTGGCTCGTTTCAGTCGTCTCTTTTGATCCCAGAAGTTATCAAAGTTGGAGGTGGCTTCTTTGAGACGGTCAAATTGCGGTTCGGTCAGGATCGCTTTGAGAGTATCCTCTTCAGCCGCATTCGCCAGAGACATCAGCATGCCTCTCTCAAAATAGTCACCCCAGTAGGTTTGGACATCATTGAGATAGGTCGCGGCAGAGGCATGAACCAGTTCCGCCATTTTGGATTTCTGCTCGGGCGTGAGCCGGAGATGGCTGTCTATCGTCGAGAGCGACATGCGGGCAAACGCATCTACACGGTCGAGGTGCCGCTGCGCGAGGACGGCTTCGTAGCTCGCGATTTGCTCGTCGGTGAGGACGTCTTTCAGCGAATCCTTCCAGAGATCGAGGGACTCGCCTTCCTCTTCGGAGCGATTGCCGCCGAAATTTACGCTGCCCATGCCCTCAAGCATTTCCTTGGCGGCGTCACCTTCGGCGCTTTCGAGGCGGGTCCTGAAATAACGTTCAGCCTGTTCGTGCCATTCCTTCATCGAGCGTTCAGACGCTCCTTTTGCTGCTAGTTCGAGTCTTTCGCGCTGTGCCGCATCCAGTTTGCAAAGACGCACAATGTCATCAATGACGACCTTCATAAAATCGAGGCGTTTGTCCCTCTCGGCTTCGGCCAGTTTGAGAATATGCTGCGAGATCTGGGCACTCAGTGGAGCGGGCGTCTCCCCGGCGGCCGGCTTTTTTGGTGTCCCCGGCTTTTCCTCCGGTAGATCGTCCGCAGCTTTATCGGCTGCATCGCCCGGCTTTTCCCCGATGATGATGAAGGGGTCAGGTTCATCGATGATCTCTTTCTGAGCATTGATAGGGGAAGCCGTAAACCAGGATCCCGCGATGAGACAGGGAGCGAAGAGGGAAAAGCGAGGAAAGTGGAGGGGCCTCATGCTGGATTCTAGTTCGATTCGAGTTTGTTAAAATAAGTGTCGAGTCCACGGCGGAATTCTTCGGGCAGTTCGCGGCCGGCCTTTCCCGTGGACTGTTCGACGTCGCGAGTGACAGGTTTGGTGCCTTCCGTGCTGGTCCCGCCCGGCCCGATGCCGCTAAGACTCGAGCCTTTTCCGCCGGAGGCGCTTCCGCCGCCACCACCACCACTTCCGCCGCCACCGCCTCCGGACTGCTGGCGCTTCGATTGGAGGAGCAATTCGATTGCCTCGGTTTGCGCGGCGATGGCCTCGGGTCCCGTGTCCGGTCGAGTCAGAACGGCATGCGCCTGACGCATCACGTCAGAAACCAGGTTGAGTAGCTGTATTTCCTTGCCAAACTGCCTCGGGGCATCAGGGAGTGCTTCAATATCGGCGATGACCCCGTCGAGACGCTCGCGAATATCGGTCTGGGTGTATTCCAATGGACGAACTTTGGATTGATAGACATCAGGAGCAAAAACAGCACGTGTTTCCTCCATCTCGCGGGTTTCGTCGCGGAGCTGCATTTCATCGTGCAGAGCCTTCATGATGCGGAGCACGATTTCGGGGGAGAGGCTTTTTGTGTCGCCCTGCTGCTGCCCGGAGGATTGATCTCCGGAAGCGGCGGCAACGAGCTCTTCAGCCCATCGGTCGAGGGTGTCGGCCCAGAACTCGGCAGCGGCGATGGAGCGACCGCTCAGATTTATGAGGGATTCCTGACCTATCGTTTTGATGTTCGCGACGACGGCGCGGGACTTCATCTGGTCGAGAACATTCTTATAGATCGCGTCCTGTTTGCGCTGAAAATACGCCTCAAGATCGCTCTGGATGTGATAGACAAAACGGCTCTGCTCATCCTGAGCGAGGGAAGTTTGCTCGGCGGCATCGCGGAGCTGTTGCTCGACGCGGTGCTTCGGCAAACCGAAGCCGCCATTGAGGGTGAGATTGAGCGAAGCCGCAATCTCGGTCTGTTTGCGCGAAGCGGCTTTGAGGCGCTTGACAAACGTGCTCGCTTCGAGACTGGAGAGGATTTCCTGAAGCTCATCCGTGACTTTGGCGAACTCGGCGAGGAGGTCTTTTTGCTCGGCGAGTGCTTCGTCGAGTTTCCTGCCGGCCGGGGTTTTGGCGGGAGGTGCTTTCTTTTCATCCCCTTTGTCAGGCGACTCCAGCGTGGTTTGCGGCAGGCGGAGCGGGGAGGGGGACTGCGAGCTTCCTTCGCCCGGCGTTTTCTCCGCCGGATCTTCTGGCTTTTGAGGGCTCATTCCCTTTTCTTTGTCTGAAATCCCAGGCCCCGATGGCACCGCCTTTCCCCCGGCGCCCTTCTCTTTTTCGTCTTCTTTTTCCTCTTCGTTCCCGGAAATCGTTTTTCCACCCGGGGCTCGCGAGGCCTGTTGGAGGAGATCGGCGACAGAGGGCATCCGCTCTTTGGCAATCTTATCGAGAGCACCCATCATCGCGGCCCACGACTCAAGGCGATCAGCGTCAAATTCGGGGTTCTTGGTCGCTTCGTCGACGAGCCCTCGTCCGGACTGGGTGAGGGCATCGAGGCGGCGGGCATTGCCGGATTCGGCAGAGGCCTGCTCTTGAAGGCGGCGGCGGTTGTCCGGCCTATCGAGCTCCGATGGAATTAGCTCGCGCAAGGCAATATTTGCCTCGTGAAGTTGTTGTTCCTTTTCATAGACTTCGCGGGCATTGCGAAACCATTTTGAAAACTCTTCGGTAAGCCATTTCGCATGATCCTGTGGGTTCATGACTTGCAGAACAAACGTCGGAGAGTAGGTCCTCGCCCGATCAGGAAGGAAGTCGGTCGCAAAGGCGCGGACCTGAAGGGTCTGGGGTGGCACTCCCTCTCTCTTCGCGGAAAAGGTTCCCACGGTCTGGACCCCCGTTTTTTCAGGGGCACCGGCGGCGACGGGTTTTTCCCCGATGACGGCCCCCGAGGTTGGCGACGAGGTATCTACTCCCCGCCACTCCAGTCCTATCTCCCGGATCCCGAAATCGTCGTTTGCCGAGATGTTAAAGTTAACCACCTCGTCCTCGAGGACGACACGCTTGGTCCCGATCTGGTTGGCGAAGAGGTCAGGTGCCTCGTCCGCCACCGGGGAGATCTTCAACTCGAGAGGTGACTTGGCCTCGAGTCCATGGATGTCGCTCCAGGTGAAGGTACGGGTGACAGGCGTCTCGACAGAGAACGGGGCGCTTGAAAAAGTGACTCCGTCAATCCGTGTCGGTTCTCCATTGGAATCCGCTTCGGCCAGTTCGCGGGAGGCAGTTCCCCTTATCGTTGCCGTCGCGCCCTGCACCACCGAAAGGCTGGTCCCCCGCACTGGCAGGATGGGATCCCGCTCGTAGCGGAGATAATCGGGCAGCCGGATGATGGCATCGAGGGCGGTCAGTTCAGGGCGTGAAAGGGGTTCGATCTCGATGCGCTCGCGAGCATCACCGACGCGGAGTGAGAGGGTGCCTTCCTCTTTTTGCGGAGGAATGCTGAAATCGTATTTTTCGCTCTCCCGGGAGGCGGAAAGGCGGGTTCTACCGGGAAGTCTGACCGTGGCCTGATCGGGCTTCCACTCCGTTGTGCCCGTCAGCGTTGGAGTGAGGGCGAAAGATTCAGCGTAGGGAACCACCAGTTTGTCCGGCACTTTTTCCAGTTGGGCAAAGGTATAGCGTTCAATCATTTTCCACGGGGAAATCCAGCGAGCGAGCGCATTCTGCGCCGCGGCGGAGACGAGAGTGAGGAGCAGCCCCGAAACAAGAGCGATGACGATCGCCGCGCCGAGCCAGCGTCCGTAGCCACTGGCGGGAACGGCATCGGAGAAATCCTGATCTTCGACCCGTTCATCGACCTGCCGCATCGCCGCCTCGACGAGGACGAGACTGGTGTTCCCGGAGTGGTTGTGGGCGAGTTCGATGATTCCGAGCAATTCGTCGCCGAGCCTCGGGTAGCGTCTTTTCAAAAACCGGGCGGCGTCACCGAGGGTACGCTGACGCCAGACCCAGCGATGCCAAAGGAGAGGGATTCCCAGTGCCGGAACGGCAAACCCGCCGACGAGCAGGGAAACGCGCAGCCAGAGAGGCGTGTCGAAGAGCCGGTCGAGGGAAAAGACAAGAAGATAGGACAGGCCCAGACCGAAGAGTCCCGCCAGCGCGCCCTCCGCAATTTTGACTGACCAGAGTCGTTCGCGGAAGTGCTCCAGCTTTTGCCGGAGACGTGGTGGCAGAGGCAGGTCGTCGCTCGACGGCTGCCCGGGCCGCATTCCTGTTTTTATTCCGCCCATTTCCGTTCCAACCTAAACACAGTCTGAGGGATTCCGCCAATGCCCAATTCGGGGGTTGAACATCATCAATGACGGGGGTGGAGAGCGGGGCAGGCAAAAAAAGAGCCCCGATGCCGAGGCAAGGGGACTCCCATTTTTTGGAAGGTCTATCGAAAGTGGCGAGGCCGCCCCCGAATGGACTCGAGGGTTACTCTTTGGCCTTGGCCTCCCAGGTGTTAACAATATACTTTGTCGCATGGTCACCAAGGGAAGCTACTGCCGCCTCTTTGGTGATTTTAGCGCCGTCTTCGAAGACGACGGTTACGAGTTGGGTATCAGCCTCTTTTCCATCCTCAACGGTAATGGATTTGAAGCCCTTTAGACTGCCGAACGCCGAACTGACGTCTCTTTTACAGCCCCCTCAAACAACACCGGTCATCCCGGCAACATAGGTCACGTCTGCCATCGCCGTAGAGGCGAGAGCGAAGACGGCCACCGTCATGGATACAATTAGCTTTTTCATTTTTTTAGGTGGAACCGCCGGTAAAATCATGCCGACGCCCGGTCATAATACGTTTTAAATGAGATTTTGTGACAAAACGTTGCGCAATTATGTCCTTTCATCCATGTAGGAGCCTGCGCTTCCGTTTCTCAGGGGGCTTTAGAAAAGCGGGAAAAAATGAGCCGAAGTGTCGAATACGTCGTCTTGCCATTGCCTCAAGGGTCTCATTTTCATGAGGTGATAGATGTTCGTGCCCCGGTTGAGTTCGTGGAAGATCATCTTACCGGAGCGATCAATCTACCGGTGCTCGACGATGAGGAGCGGCGTCGCGTCGGTACGATTTACAAGCACGATTCCCCTTTTGAAGCCAGAAAACTGGGGGCGGTGCTGGTTTCGAGGAATATCGCGGCACACCTCGAATCGCATTTTTCGACCAAAGGCAAAGACTACCGTCCTCTCCTTTATTGCTGGCGTGGAGGACAGCGTTCGGGCAGTCTTGCCACGGTCTTGAATGACATTGGCTGGGCCACCACGGTGATCGAGGGCGGCTATCGTAACTACCGGTCTCATGTGATTACGACGATTCGGTGTCACTCCGAATCACTCGCCTTGATCGTCCTCAACGGATTTACCGGTTCGGGCAAGACCTTGATACTGAAATCGTTGGAAAGTTGCGGCCAACAGGTCCTCGATCTTGAAGCACTTGCCTGCCACAAGGGCTCCGTTTTCGGCGGTGATCCTGATAGTCCCCAACCCGCCCAAAAGCGCTTCGAATCCCTCCTCTTTGATCGCCTTTCCACTTTTGACCCCTCTCGCCCTGTCTTTATTGAGGCCGAAAGCGCCAAAATCGGCCGGCTCAATCTTCCCAACCCGCTCTGGCAGCGAATGAAGGGCGCCCCCGTGGTCGAAGTGCGCTCTCCGCTCGAATCGCGCGCCGCTTACCTGACCGCCGATTATCGTGAATGGCTCGACGATCCGGCGAGGGTGCAGCGAACGATTGATCGACTTAAGGGCTTTCATGCCGACCGGACCCTTCTCGAGTGGAAGGCGATGTCAGAACGTGGTGAGTGGTTTTCGCTTGTGACTGACCTTCTTGCGGAGCACTACGACAAGTGTTATGCGGTGGGCGGGAGCGGGCATTTTGAAGCCCCGGCTATGACCCTGGAACTTCCTCAGCATGACGAGGCCAGCGTCGCTCGATGTGCAGCGCAACTCATCGAGAAATCCCGTTTTCTTGTTGCGCCGGAAGTGACTTGCTGACGTGTCTGTCGGTCGGCCGACCCGGTATACAATCACCTGAGAATATGTCCATCTATCTCGATTCCAACGCCACTTCACAAGTGCACCCCCGGGTGGTCGAAGCGATGATGCCGTTTCTGACCCGCTGTTGGCACAATCCATCGAGCGGATACGGGGCGGCGCGTGAGGTCAAAGCGGCCATCGAAACGGCCCGCGAACAGCTCGCCTTTTTGATAGGCGCGAAACCCGGAGAGATCGTCTTCACCGGCAGCGGAACCGAGGCCAACAGCACGGTGATCAAATCACTCGCCCGCGAGATCGGGCGGAAACATTCCAAAGTCGTCGTCAGCACGATCGAGCACAGTGCTGTCCTGCGTCCCGTCGAGGCAATGGCCGCGGTCGGATTCGAGGTCGCGGCGGTCGGAGTGCTCGAAGACGGCCTCCTCGATTTGCGTCAATTGGATGCCGCCGTGAACGAGACCTGCCCCGGATTCATCTCCGTGATGTGGGCCAACAACGAGACGGGTGTGATCCAGCCGATGCAGGAAGTCTGCGGTATCGCCAAAAAGGCGGGCTGGTTTGTCCATTCCGACGCGATTCAGGCGGTGGGGAAGGTCCCGGTTCGGGTCGATGAGGTGCCGGTCGATTTTCTCTCGATCAGCGGCCACAAGTTTCACGCGCCCAAGGGAGTCGGTGCTTTGTTCATTCGGGAGGGAAGTCCCTTTGAGCCGATGATACGCGGCGGAGGACAGGAGTCGGGACGCCGCAGCGGGACGGAGAACGTACCCTATATCGTCGGGTTGGGCGCTGCGGCTGTGATCATGAGCGAGGAGAGGGCCAATGGGGGCCTGGCTCGCGTCGCACGACTGAGGGACCGCCTCGAAAGCGGGTTGTTAAGAGGGTTGGGTGAGGGACCTGACAGGGTTCAGTGCAACGGATCGCGGGAGTATCGCACGGGCAACGTCGCGCATCTTTCGTTTGCCGGTTGCACGGCCGCGAAGTTGCTGCCGGCGCTCGATGCGGTCGGCGTGCAATGCTCCGCCGGGAGTGCCTGCATGACGGGCAAGGGAAATCCCAGTCATGTCCAGAAAGCGATGGGATTCAGCGACGAACGGGCCTTCAGCAGCCTGCGACTCTCACTCTCGATTTTTACGACGGATGCTGAGGTCGACGAGGCAATCGATAAGATCATCGAAGTCGTCGGCCGGGTTCGCAGGGCGGGGTAGCGATGGTCGTGAGACCTTCGGAGGACGGCGCATTGTCCCAGTGGCAGGCTTTTGTGGCTGTGATCGAATTTGCGATCAGCGTTGACCTGTCCCGTCTCTTAAGCCAAAGTAAGCCCATCATTACGGAGAGAGATGGGCACCTGGTGGGCTCCGCGGTCTTCAAAACCGTTGTCGGCAAGTGAACCTTGCCGGGGTTGGTTCGATTCCTTCCCTCTCCGCCGCTTTTCACTCAGGGCATCGCGCAAGTCCGGAAGCCGGCAAAGACATCGCTGCGGTCCGGATGATAGGCCTGGCGGTAGGTGTTTCGGATGAGGGAACTCGAGGTCGCGCAACTGCCTCCCCGGGTCGTTTTGTGAGTCCCGAACTGCAGGGTCGACATGTAGGCATACATATCGACAGAGAACCCGTCGAAGGGGAGGTATTGGTTCGTGGTCCATTCCCAGGCGGTGCCCATCATCTGAAGACAACCGTGGGGGGTGGCGCCTCCGGCGAAAAAGGTCACTGGCCGGGTCGCGAGATAGGTTCCGTCGAGATCGGCGGGAGGGTTCTCCGAATTTTCGCCCCAGGGGAATTTGCGGGCCTCGGAGGTGCGGGCGGCGGCCTCCCATTGAAATTCCGTCGGGAGACGACGTCCGGCCCATTTGGCATAGGCCTCGGCTTCCCAGAAACTGAGATGAATGGCCGGAACAAGGGGGGAAAGCGCTTCGATTCGGTCGAAGCGTCGAACGGTCCACTGGCCGTCCCGCTTTTCCCAATAGGCCGGGCAGGAGCGGGCCGCTTTGCGGAGCCAGTATTTCCCGCCGACGCTCCAAAATTCAGGTTGGGTGTAACCACCGTCTTCGACAAAGGCCAGAAATTCTCCTTGAGACACAAGAGTTCGTGAAAGACGGAACGGAGCGATCTCCATCTCGAAGCCGGGTCTTTCATTATCAAAGCTGAAATTGAGGCTCTTTTCTCCCTCTCCCGCCCGAGGCATGCCGATAAAATAAAGGCCACCGGGGATCTCCGCGTCCGTTGCCGGGATGACGGTCGGATCGTTTCGGAAGCTTTCTCCTCGTTTCGACCAGGGTGGCGCGGGGAAACCGAGCGTCTGCCGGCACCAGATGAGCGACTCCAGATGCATGCACTGGTGGGCGACGACGTAGTGTCCGAGGTAGAGCTCCTCATCACTGAGGGCGCCACCGGCTGAGAGACGATCGCGAGTTTCGTCAATGACACGACGATAGTAGGCGAGAGTGGTGGTTTTGTCAGGAACGACCCCGGCCGACCATCGTTCCCGATGCGGTATCTCAAAAGAATCCCAGACCGCGTCGAATCCGGGCATGACGGGATCGACCGCGTAGAGCCGTCGCAGGAGAAAAAATTCATAGAAGAAGGCCGCGTGGCCGATTTCCCAGACCGGCGGGTTGATGCCGGGTTCGTAGGGGACCGTCAGTTGTTCGTCGCTCAGCGTTTCGAGCAGGGTCATCATCTGCCGGTCGGTCCTGGCTATGTCGTTGAGGAGGGATTCCCGGGTGATCATGACGTCATGCCTCAGAGTGGCAGTTTTCAGTGAGTTTGGCAATCGCTGCCCCCAGCGCCCGAGCCTCTGCCTCGGGGGAAAAGCGGCACGTGAGGGCGGCGGATGCCTCAAGCAATCGGAAGTAGAAACCCGAATCAGTCTCGCACTTGGAGAGCATTGCAGCGAGTGCGTCGGGATCGTCGTCTGGGAAAAAGCCCGGATAAGACTCGCCGAGAAGGCCGATCACTCCATCGATGCGTGTGGAGAGGACGGGGGTTCCATGGACGATGGATTCTCCGATGACGCGCGCACCTCCCTCGCTGTGGGAGGTCAGCACCATCAGGTCGCTCTCCGCGAGGAGATCCGAGACCTCGTCTGAGGAAAGTTCGCCGAGCCACTGGTAGCGCGGGTTCTCGCGTTCCTCCTGGGCAACGAGGGGGGCGTAGACCGTTTCAAGGATGCCGCCGGCCTGGCGGACCCGTAGCCGTGATCCGGCCGGGACAAGGCGCGAGGCCCGGGCGGTGAGGAGGGGGTTTTTCACTTCTCGGAGATGCCCGACGACGCAGACGTCGAAGAATTCACTCTCAGGTTTTGTCTGTATCGGAAGCGGCCGCACCGATTGGATGACGACAGTGGCCTTGTCCCGGCAATCCAGCGGGATTTTCTCAAGCGCCTTTTCCTGCAACACGATGAGCCCGTCGGACTCCCGCATCGAGGTCAGGGCCACGGTCGAGGGTTCGGGATAAATGTCCGTCCCGGTAAGGGCAAGGAGGATCTTTCCCGAGGGAAAAGCCCTGCGGTAGGCCGCGATCACCCCGGCGCACTTCACCGCGTGCATCGCGATCAGGACATCGGCCTCGGCGGAAGGCAGGGTCTCCGGAACGTCGTAGCAAACCACGACGCGATGGCCCTGCCGCCGGAGGATCTCCGCCCATTGCGAAGCAGTGCAGCGATTGCCCGAATGGCGGACCTTGGCGCCGGGGGTGACGAGGAGAATGGTCATCGTAATGAATGAGGGGCGGCCGATTTCGATTGAAAAAAGGGAATGCTGCGTGAGAGCATACGCGTCGAAAGACGTAATCAAAACAATTCCATGTCAAAAGACACCATCAAGCTCACTTCCCTGTCATCCTGCGCCGGTTGAGCCTCCAAGCTCAGCCAGGAGGCACTCGCGCAGGTCTTGCGCGGGCTTGAACAGTTCGAAGACAGCAAT
>JAGNMT010000451.1 GCA_017991025.1 Verrucomicrobiales bacterium | reverse complement strand
CGACGGTTCCGGCGGAGGAGCGAGACGTGCACTGCATTGAGAAAAGGGTCGAGGACGGCGGAGGTGATCCCGCGGTAGCGCCGGTTGTCATTCTCTTTGGTTGGGGTGGTGGCCTGCACCACTTCGGGGATCGGGTAGGATTCTTCCGGGGTGAGAAAGAGTTTTTCCCGCTTGGCGTTTAATCCGATGTCGAGGCGACTGGTCCAGACCGAGACAGGGATACTCACCCACAGCCCGATCAGGACCGGGGCAAGCCACCAGAAAAGCGTCAAGTTCGTCATTGCTGTGATGATGCCGATCCCGATTCCGAGGAGCGTTTGAAAACCATGCACCGCAATCGCCTCATCCCACGACGTGCCCTGGGCTCCGCGACGCTGGGCGGACCAGCCGACGGTCTTGCCGACGAGATTCCAGATCACAAACTGAGTGTGAAAAAGCATCATGACCGGGGCGATGAGGGCGGAAAACACGGTCTCGACGAAAGCCCCGGTGATGGCATTCAAAAAGCCGCCGAATCCCTTGAGACGTTTGCGATCGAAAATCAGATCAATGAGGCAAAGCAGTTTTGGTGAGAAGAGAAGGACGAAAGTGAGAACGAGCACGGCGATGCCTTGAGAAGCCCCTGCGGGAGCGAGGTAGGACTCAGGCCCGTTCACATAAGCCCGCCAGAGCGCGATGATCATGAAAAGCAGCCAGAGCGGAGAGGCGACGTAGCCGAGGATGCCGTTGGCGAGGTGGACACGGGTTCTCCCCCGCAACTGGCGGGCGAAAAGGAGGAGGCTGTGTTGCAGATTCCCCTGGCACCAGCGCCGGTCTCGCTGGGCGGATTCGATGATGCCCTGGGGCCCTTCTTCATAGCTGCCATCAAGGTCATGGGCGAGCCAGACTTCCCATCCGGCGCGACGGAGGAGACCGGCTTCAACGAAGTCGTGGGAAAGGATGTGCCCTCCGAAAGGTTTTCGTCCGGGTAATTCCGGCAAGTCGCATTGCTCCATAAAGGGGCGTAACCGGACGATCGCGTTGTGTCCCCAGAAGTTGCCCCCGCTTTGCTGCCAGAACCCGAGACCTTCCATGAAGACGGGACCATAGAGCCGATTGGCGAACTGCTGCATGCGCCCAAAGACCGATTCGCCGTTGACGAGGCCGGGGGCCGTCTGAATGAGCGCGACGCGGGGATTGGATTCCATTCGCAGATACAACTCCGCGAGAGTCTCGCCCGTCATGATGCTGTCGGCATCGAGCACGATCATGTAGCGATAGTGGTCACCCCACGTCCGGCAAAAGTCGGCGACGTTGCCGCTCTTCTTGGCTAGGTTGTTCGGGCGGCGACGATAAAAGACGCGGTCCTGAGCGCCGGGATCCCGGAGCAGGTTGAGCCAGGCCGCTTCCTCGATGATCCACTGCTCGGGCTGATTGGAATCGGAGAGGATAAAAAAGTCGAAGGCATCTCCCTGTGACGTCCGCATCACCGAGTCAAAGATCGCCCGGATCCCCGCAAAGACGCGATCGACCGGTTCGTTGTAGACGGGAATAATGATGGCGACCCGGGGGGTTACGTCGAAGTCCTGAATCGTCGACGCCTCCTCATCGACCGGTGGCATCTGGGCGAAGGGCAATTTAAATCGCCGGAGAAAAAATCCGAAAAACGCATGCGTGAACCCGAACGCCAGATAGCCGAAGAGTATCACGAAGAGGATCCAGAGCAGGGTCGATGAATCGGTCCAGCCCAGCCTCCAGAGATAGTCGGCCATGAGGTACGCTCCGAGGCCGGTGATCCCGAGCGTGACCGAGAAAAAGATAAATGCCTGCCACACCGTGCCGCGTTCGAGTTTGCCACTGCCCTGACTGAGTTCCACTTCGTTCATTCGAGAAAACAACGGTCGCCCGTTTTAGCGGGTAAAGTAGAAGAGGGCACCGAGGATCAGGCCGAAGGCGATCCAGAGCAGCCATTGCACGGCCGTCTTCCAGATTCCCATACTCTCGAAGGTGCGGTTGGCCACTCCGACGATACCAAGGTCGATGGGGCGCGGACGCATTTCGACAAAACGAAAGTCCGGATCGGCTCGCAGATAGGCGGTGCGCATCGCCTTGACGACCTCTTCGGGCACCGGGTCTTCGCTGAGGAAAAGCTGCTGCCAGGGGACGCTCGTCTCGACCATGAGCAGGGCGAGTCGACCGCGGGCGGAAAGACGATCAATCGGCTCGATTTCGGAATCTTCGAGAACGCGGCGGAACCATTTCACGAGGAGTCGGTCCGTTTCCTCGGCGGCGAGTTCAACGGGCAGTCTTCCGGGTTCCTGGCCGGCCCGTTCGCTGACGAGCCCGAGGATTTTGAAAACCAGAGAACTGAGAAGCAGTTTGTTATCGACGTGGAGCGCGGAGAAATAGGCTTCGACCCGGCGGTAGGCTTCATTCCACTCGTCCAGCGACTGCGCGCAGTCCGACCAGCTCCCGGAGGGAGAAGGGAAGGTCAAGGGAGCTACAGACAGCTCAACGCTTTTCAATACTTTGGATTTCGGGGGCATCTGGATTGACGGATTTCACCGTTCGAGCAGAAAACGATGCATCCGGCGCCAGTTTTTTCGGGCACGTCACATCGTCATCGATCGCCAAAGTGCTCTCAGGGAGAGTTTTTTGGCGCGATTGCGTGATAGTCCCACTTTGCTGTGAATTTTCCACGAAAAAGACAGGAATCGTGAAAAGAATCTCAGCTTATGGTGTAAGCGTAACAACGACAACAAAATGTGCCGGGGACTTGAGGCCGCCTGTGCGTTAGTCTGCCTTTTTTATCGTTTTAAGGATGTCCGTCAACTCCCTCTCCAACCGCGAACTTGCCGGGAAGGTGGCATCAAGGCTGTATCCCTACCGGACCCGCGTGATCTGGTCTCTGCTTCTTCTCATTTTCTCCGTTCCCTTCATGAATTTTCACCCCCTTGTCTGGGGGTATGTCGCTGACGGTCTGGTTCAAAAGACCCTCACCCCGGCGACACTCGGCCTGTGGCTGGCGATCATGTTCGCGACTTATATCATCGGTGCGGGAGCCAACGCCGTGCACTCCTATCTCATGGAGAAAACCGGACAAGCCATGGTTCGTGATTTGCGGTGCGAACTCTTCTCCAAGTTCGAGGCGCAGTCGCTCGCCTACCATCGCGACACGAGCACGGGAGAGCTCGTCACCCGGATCACGAGTGATGTCGATGCGATGGAACAGTCCGTCCTTCAGGGACTCACGAGCCTGCTTGAGGAGATCGTCACCTTCATTGTCGTTGCCGGGATGGTGTTATGGATCAGCCCGCTCGTCGGGGCCGCCTCGATTCTTCCGCTCGCCATTGCATTCATCTTTATTCGCAAATAAAACCTCCGCGTGAAGTCCATCTACGAAGGAGTGCGGCAGAAACTGGGGCACATCGGCTCTTTTGTGCAGGACAGGCTCGCGGGCATTCAAGTGACGCAGTCGTTTGCACGGGAGAAGGCGGAAGAAGAGACTTTCAATGAGCGTGCCGCGTTGTTTTACGAAGCCAGCGTCGGAGCGAGCCGCCTGCGCAATACCTACTTTCCCATCGTTTCAGTTTTCGGTTTCATCAACAATCTCATCATGCTCGGAGTCGGGGCCTGGCTGATCATGCGGGGGAGCGAGCTCTTCACCCTAGGGGCTCTGTTGGCCTACCGGGGTTTTTGGTGGCGGCTTCAGAGCCCCATTCGCACGATCGCTCAGACCAGTGATATCCTGCAGCGGGCCCGGGCCGCAGCACAGCGGGTCATGCAATTGCTCGATGCACCGGTGGCGGTGATGGAAGGGGCGGGGGCTCTTCCGTGGAAGGATCCGCAAGGCAGAGTTGAGC
>JAGNMT010000450.1:2429-3843 GCA_017991025.1 Verrucomicrobiales bacterium | reverse complement strand
TCGGATGTGATCAACGATGAAGTCGACACAGGGGCAGGCTACCTCCGACCGGTCAGCTTTGTCGATACCAAAATTCCCGTCCCGCGCGATCTTTTCAAGATTCCACCCGAATTCTTAAAATCGATTCGTTGCCCTCAGGGGCAGTGTTGTCCAGAATCAGGACTCAACCCTCTTCACTCGATGACCCAACCCTCTTTACTTGCGGCACTTCTTGTTTCCTGTTGCTTCGTCTCGCCTGTTCAAGACGCCAGAGGCGATGGGGCGAAGCCGAATGTGCTGCTTATTCTCGTGGATGATCTCAAACCCACTCTCGGTTGTTATGGTGGGTGATACGGAGGCCGTCATTCGTCTCAAGCAGATTCTCGCGACTTATCCTGAGGCCGTTCTGAAAGTTAGGTTATAGTGAGCGAGCGAGAGTCCCCCCCGATTCCGCAAAGATGAATTCCCCCGATGAAATCTCCTGGGTGAGGCGCGTCAATGCCCGATGGATCGTGCGTGACGGTCTTCGGGAAAGTGCGACGGCGTATCTCGACCATCTGGAGAGCACGGATCCGGATCGTTTGTCGCGGTCCTGTTCCCGGGCACGACGAGTACAGGACCGGTCCGGGATCAATGAGGACCCGAAGCCATGGTTCTACGCGGGCCTTTTTAGCCTTGCGACAGAAGCGGAACGGGAGAAGTACCTGAGCGCCTGCCACTTTACCCTTGCCTGCCTTCCGGCACCGAGTCAGGCTGCTCCTGGGACGCTCGAATTTGAGCGTGTTGGTAATGCCACCCGGGAAACGATTCTCAGAATTCGTGCGGCGGTGGCCGAATTGGCGGAGGAGGGGTGATGTTTTTGCGCTCCACTCTCAATCATCCCCGCTCGGGAACCACTTGCCTGCCCATCTCCCGAGCAGTGTCGGAATGCTGGGGGCGGGTTTTCCCGGAACCGATTCCGGCGTGACGTGTTTCGCGAGGCGGATCGCGAGTTCATCGAGTGAACCGTAGCCCTGCTTTTCGACGAGTGAGGTGATCACCGGCACCGCCGTGCTGCCGTAGGGGAGGCGCTTCATGAGAAAGCGCAGTACGACCGGAACGAGGAGCGGGACAACCTGGGCGGCTCTCTCCTGATTCACTCCGAGTTGATCGCGGATTTGCTCGTTCATTTGCTGCCCTGTCCCGCTGAGGATACCATCGAGAGAGCGATCCGATTCGGCGCGCCCGGGATGCCCGGTCCCGTCCGCATCGGGTTGGAATCGATCGAGAATCACCGGGGCCGCCGCCGAAAGAACTTTCGCCGCCTCTTCCGGAGAAATACCCATCTTTCTGGCGATTTGGCTGGCGACGTCGTCTCCGTGATCCCGGATAAGTTGGTCGAGTAGTGAGGACATGGGTTGGGAAATAGGATGGGTTTCTCCCCGGAGCAAAAACC
>JAGNMT010000450.1:0-2329 GCA_017991025.1 Verrucomicrobiales bacterium | reverse complement strand
TCCGGAGAAATACCCATCTTTCTGGCGATTTGGCTGGCGACGTCGTCTCCGTGATCCCGGATAAGTTGGTCGAGTAGTGAGGACATGGGTTGGGAAATAGGATGGGTTTCTCCCCGGAGCAAAAACCCAGCGTGACGATACTGAAAGGATGAGAATGGGGCAAGCGCCGATATCCGGCATCAGGGCGCGTTCTTTGAACCCCACCGGATCAAGTCACGTATCGATGAGCAGAACCCATTGCCCGGACTTTCGCGCGAAGCGTGGTAGGGACGCTTCGATGAAGCGTCCGCTGAAGATCGGGCGGACTGCCTTTGGCGGACGTCCCGGCGGTGCGTCCGGAATGGGTCTCACACGAAGCCACAAAGCCACCAAGGTCCGCAGGGACTAAATCGGAACCCCCGGCGGTGCGTCCCTACCGGAAGGCCGGTTGGGTGGGTTTGTGCGGTAGGGACGCTTCGATGAAGCGTCCGCTGAAGATCGGGCGGACTGCCTTTGGCGGACGCCCCGGCGGTGCGTCCCTACCAACTCCCTTCGGCGGATTTACTGGCGCTGCGTGACTACTGGCGTCCCCTGCCTTAGTCGCTCTTTCAGGGACGTGGCAAAACCAGCTCCGCCGGACGGCGTGCGAGGAACGGCGGGATCGTGAGGAGAGAAACCCGGCCGCCGACGTCCTGGAATTTCCAATACTGACCGTCGCTTCCCGCAGGGACATCGATGCTCAAAAAACGTCCTCCTTCGCTAGTGAGATCGAGTGCCTTTTTCCCATCGGGAAAATGGAGTTCTCCCGCCGTGGTAGCGGAATAGAGGCCAATCTTTTTTGTGCCCGGCGGGACCCAGGCATAGAGGGTCCAGCGACCACTGATCATGTCAGGGAAATCGTCGAGCGACATTTTCCAGCTCATCAATTGTCCGGTCGGCCAGGTGACGCGCGTGAGATCCCGCCCGTCGTCGAGATCGATCCGGTAGACGCCCGGCTCGCCCGGGGCAAAGATTACTTTTCGCTCAAGTCCGTCGGGCGGCACGCTCGTGTCCTCGGCGACGAGAGTTTCGGCTTCGCCGGTGGCGGAGGCTCCACCGAGTTTCCAGAGTTGGATTTTTACATTGCCACGGTCGCGGTAGTGTTCGATGAGGCCGCCGGTGACGAGCAGTTTCAGTGTGGCGGGAACTTTTTCAACGACCGTGAACCAGGATCGTCCACCGCGGCCACTCTCCGCCGCGCCGGGTGGCGGTTCTCTTGCGTCGTCGGGTTCTTCTGGGTCGATCAGGGTGGTGTCATCAAAAATCACCGGTTCGAAATCCAGGTCAACGGGTGTGTGATTGGAAATGCCGTTCCTCAGCATGGCTTCGAGTTCGGCTGGAGAAAATGGCATGCTCGATTTCCAGGGATTCCCCGGCTCCGGTTCATGCCAGAGGGCATTCTCCGGAATTGTGACGGTCTTGTCCCGATTCACGAGATCGCGGTAGAGCCCGAGGCTGTGAACCATGAAGGTGCCGCGCATGCGATAGGCGTGGCGGATCACAGCCTCAAACGCGGCCTGGTGCTCAGGGCCGGTCGTGTTGCGATAGTGGTCATATAGCTCCGCGTAGCGGGTGTAGAGAATGAGATCATCAAGGCGGGCGAGGATTGCAGGGCGCTCCGAAGCCAGTCTTTTTGCCTCGGCAAGCTGGCGGAAAAGTCTCGCGAGGAGATCGTCAAAGACGAGGCCTGCCATGGTGTTGTCTCCGTCGAGACGGGAGTAAAAATCCCGCATGGGTTCTTTCGCGGGACCAAAGGCAAGTTCAAGAAAATCCTCGAAAATGGGATCGCATCGCGTCGCTTCACTGACGTCCCACATGAGACGGGACGCGAAATAGTAGCCGAAACCGTTGGGGCCCCAGTTGTCGCTCGATTCAGCGGAGAGAAAGCGGGCCCCTTTTGCGTGGAAGGTCGGGATCGTTTCTGCGAGATAGGCCGGTCGTCCGCCTCGTGCCGCGCCCGGGAGATCGCGGTCCCAGGTGTTCACGCTGTAGTATTCGCGAATGCCGAGGGTGGCACCCTTTGCCGCCCACCCTTCGAGGATCTCCTCGATCGTCAGCCCTCCCTTGATAAACCCCGTCGCGGCGGAGATGATCACATTCGGATGGACCTTGATGCCTGGCGGCTCGGAGTGGTAGTTGTAGGCATACATGCCGACGTAACGGTTCGTCCCCAGCTTTTCCACGACGGCCGCCGCGACAGTGTTGGCGAGCAGGGTCGCTAGGTCGCCGGGGTGCCCGATCTTTTTGCAATCCTCACATTCACACCAGTCACCTCCGTCGCTGGGATCAACGGAGACGCTGTCAGCATCGG
>JAGNMT010000038.1 GCA_017991025.1 Verrucomicrobiales bacterium | reverse complement strand
GGGGCGACATCGTTCCCGGCATGTTCAAAAAGCACGAGAACTCGACCCACGACGACATTCTTTTCGCTCCTCACAAAACACCCAACTTCAACATCAGCGAAGTGCGGATGAAGCGGGGCGGACAGGAGGAAGTAATTATCGAGAACTTCCGTCCGAGCGAGTATATCCTGAACGCGCTTCGCGGGTAAGTTCCATCCCTTCGTCAGCGACCTGAGACCCCGGTGTTTTCGAAGTCCTCCTGACGGGAAATTCAGGAAGGTGGCTCGACCCAGATTTGAACTGGGGACACAAGGATTTTCAATCCTCTGCTCTACCAACTGAGCTATCAAGCCTTACCTTTCCTGACTATTTCCGGCAAAGCGGAAAACGGCAGGGAGGGAATAAATACGCGGAAGACCGCGAAAAACAACCGGAAAATACGCCAATTTTCACTCCGTCCAAACTCAGAGGGGTTTCACGGCGAAGCGTTCGTATTGAGTTTCACTATCGGGATCGTGCGCCTGTATCGCGAAAGTTCCTTCGGAAAGCGTGCGTCCGGGAGACCCTTCGACGGCCGGGCCGCCTTCGGGCTCGGTGTAATCAACCGTCGTTTCGCCGTTGACCTGGATGACGATGTGCCTGCCTTTAACCGTGATGTGATAATCGAACCACTCACCGTCCGTGCTCGGGGCTTTCTCCCGGACTTCGGACTCGCCACCCTTGGGGGGCTCCTGCCCTTTCGCGAGTACAACGATGTTCTTTACGCCGTAAAGGCTTCCTGTTTTTTTCGGGTCCTTGTGGGTTGAGTTGACCTGGCATTCGTAGCCCTTTGAGGGCCAGCCTTCTCCCTGGATTGCCGTATGAAAGTAGACTCCCCCGTTGGATCCCGGCGTCGTCTTGACGCGCGCCTTGAGTTCGAAGTCCTTAAATTTCGCACCGTTCACCGTGCCGCTGTAAAAAAGATGACTTTTTCCTCCTTTGACGACCAGAATGCCGTTCGCCACTGAGAAGGAACCGGGGTTTTCATTCGAGGGGGTCCATCCCTTGAGGTCTTTGCCGTTGAACAGTTCAATAAATCCGTCTTCGCCCTTGGCCGTTGCGACTGCAGGAGCCGTATCGGCACCATAGCATAAGAGGGAGAGGGCGGACACTGCCGCCAGGGCTGATAGATGGAGTGCTTTTTTCATAGCGGCCATTAAGCCAGTCTCCGCCCCTTCGCGCAAGCACCGAAATGCGTGAACAGAGCTATCATTCCGGACGCGAATACAAAAGAATCCGTTTGCTTCCCTGCAATGTGAGACCTTCTTTTCGGAAAATGTCGGAACCAGTCTTGAAAATCGGCCTAGCAGGCTTTGGCAACGTCGGAGCAGGTGTCTACAAGAACCTCGAGAAGAACCGTCACCTTCTGAGAGAACGGACCGGCTGTGAGCTCGAGATCACTAAAATTGCTGTCCGCGACCCTTCGAAAGTCAGGGCTTTTGCCCTTCCCGAAGGCCTCGTCACCACCAACCTCAATGATCTCGTCAGCGATCCCTCGATTTCAATAATCGTGGAACTGATCGGCGGAACCGACCACGCTTTTGATCTCGTTAAGGCGGCCCTCGAAAGCGGCAAAGCGGTCGTGACCGGGAACAAGGCCCTTCTCGCCGAACGCGGGCAGGAACTCTTTGCCATCGCCGAGGCAAACGGACGTCCGATCCACTACGAGGCAGCGGTCGCCGGGGGAATACCCATCATCAAGGCGGTTCAGGAGTCGCTCATCGGTAACCACATCCAGTCCGTCGTCGGCATCATCAACGGCACCTGTAATTATATCCTCACCCGTATGTCAGAAGCGGGCCTGACCTACGAGGCGGCTCTGGCCGAGGCCCAGAATCTGGGATACGCCGAGTCCGACCCGACACTGGATATCAACGGCTGGGACGCTGCTCACAAGGCGATCATTCTCGCGTCGCTGAGTTACGGGCGCTGGGTTCCCTGCGATAGAATTCAAGTTGAGGGAATCCAGAATATCAAAGCCGAGGACATTGCGTTTGCCGCAGAGCTTGGTTACACGATCAAACTGCTCGGAGTGATCCAGTTACACGAGGAATCCGGCTCCATTGAAGTCCGCGTGCAACCTTCGCTGATCCCGGCAAAGCACATTCTTTCCTCGGTAAAAGGCGTCTTTAATGCCATTATGGTTCGCGGCGATATCGTCGGCAACACCCTCTTCTATGGCTCCGGAGCGGGTCAGGACCCGACCTCCAGTTCCGTGATCGCTGATATTGCCGATGCCGCGATGTGGACTCAGCCGACCCGGGGAGCCGGCCTCGCGACCCACAGCCTCTACGGCGAGACCCTGCCGGTCGATGAGAGTATTTCCAAGTATTACCTCCGGGTCGAGGCCGAAGACCGACCCGGCGTTCTCGCCCGAATTGCCACGGTTCTAGGAGAATTTAACATCGGCATTCTCTCCGTGATCCAGCCCGAAGACCATGATGAAAAATACGCCGCCATCGTTCTGATGCTGCATTACGCGCCCTATGGAATCGTTCGCGAGGCGATTACACGGATCAGCGACCTCGACTGCGTCAGGAGCAGGGCCGTCCTTCTCAGGGTTGAGGATATCAAATAACGAGCGCATGCCGCCCCCTTGCTGTAAGTGCCGAATTCGACAAAGGTAGCCGTGATCACCATTTTCCGTTTCCATCCCCCAAAAACGACCTAACTTTACGCCATGGAATTTGTTTCAACCCGCGGAGGCGGTAATCCCGTCAGTTTCTTCGAAGCATTTGCGAGAGGACTTGCTCCCGACGGAGGTCTCTATGTCCCCCGCCATCTCCCCCTGCTCTCCAGCGATATTCTGGTGGAGGATGCGATGCCCTATGCCGCCCTCGCCTGGGATTTCATGAGTCTTTTTGACACCGATCACGACAGTGAGCATCTCATTGAGATCATCGACAAAAGCTACGGTGACTTTAGCGACACGATTAATGCGCCCCTGCAGCAACTCGGAGACAATCTCTTCGTGCTCGAGCTGTTCCACGGTCCGAGTCTTTCCTTTAAAGACTTTGGGCTGCAACTGATCGGGAACCTCTTCGAAGAGCAAATCGAACGTACCGGCGTCTCGATCAACGTCCTGGGGGCTACTTCAGGTGACACGGGTTCTGCTGCAATTCACGGCCTTGCCGGCAAGAAGGGCGTCAATGTCTTTATTCTTTACCCCGAAGGACGAATCTCCGACCTGCAGGAGCGGCAAATGACCTGCACCGGCGCCAAGAACATTTTCCCCATACCAATCAAGGGCACCTTCGACGACGCGCAGGCGATCGTGAAGGAACTAATGATTGATCTGAAGTTCAAGGAAGAGATGAGGCTCTCCGCGATCAACTCGATCAACGTCGTTCGTGTCCTCGCCCAGTGCGTCTATTACATCCATGCCTACACTCAGTTGCCCCCGGACAACCGCGACGATGTGAATTTTGTAGTGCCGACAGGGAACTTCGGCAACATTTTTGCCGGCTGGATGGTTCATCAGATGGGTCTCCCCGTCGATCAATTCGTCGTTGCGACCAATCAGAACGACATTCTCTACCGCCTTTTCAACACGGGCCATTATGAGCCCGATGCAGTGCATCCGAGCATCGCCCCTTCCATGGATATTCAGGTGGCTTCGAACTTTGAGCGATTCCTTTACTACCATAATGAGAAGAACGCCAAGGCCACCCTGGCTCTCATGGAGCAGTTTAAGAAAGACGGCTCAATCAAGATCCCGAATTTTAATGCCAGCAACTTCTCGGCAACCCGCAGCACTGACGAGGACATCCTTGACAACATCCGCCGGGTAAAAGAGGAGTACGACTACGTCGTCGATCCCCATACCGCCTGCGGGTTTCAGGATCTCCAGCCTGGACGGACTCACGTGGTACTGGCGACGGCTCATCCGGCCAAGTTTCCCGACATCATCAAAAAGGCAATCGGCGAAACGCCTACCGACCCATCGCTTGAAGCCATCAAGAAGAAAAAGAAGGTCACTTATCCGGTTGAGGCCACTGCCGCAGCGGTTCGTCAGTTCATCTTGGACAACGGGTTGTAAAAACCTGTAGCCGGAGCTGGATAAAACCTCCCCGCGAAAGTCCCGGGTGGGGCCTCCTCACGACCTTGTGAATTGCGGCCGGGCGGTCATTTCTTCGAACTTCGCGTCGGTAATCCTAAATCCGGGTTTCACGTTTCAGGTTTCACGTTCCAAGTTCTTTGAATCAGGGCGTTACGAGACCATGCCAGTACACTCAATAGGTGAAGGACGCAACGGTCACAACTCGTTGGCTTTCATCTCGTGAAACACTGAACCTTAAACTTGAATCAGGGTTTTAGGCGAAGGTGCACGGTTGTAGATGGCTCCAAAAAACAAGGAGAAGGAATAACGCAAAGAGCCCTCACCCGGACTCTTCGAGTCATATCGAGTGAGGGTCCAGCCACCCTTTCGGGCGGCATTCCCAAGCACCAACTGGTAAAATGGAGGGCTATTTCCCGATCTTGTCGAGCACCGCTTTGACCTCGACTTCAACGTCGGCATAAAGCGCCGGATCCGCCTTAAGCGCGTCCTTAGCGGCATCCCGTCCCTGGGCGACCTGGGTGCCTTTGAAGCTGATCCACGATCCCCGTTTTTGCATGATGTCGTGCTCGATCGCCAAATCAAGGAGGGACCCGACGGCGGAGATTCCCTCGTTGAACATGATGTCGAACTCGGCTTCGCCGTATGGCGGGGCGACTTTGTTCTTCACGATTTTCAATTTCGTGCGGTTGCCCGAGACCGTTCCGTCCGAGGTCTTGATGCTGCCGGTTCGGCGGATGTCACAACGCACGGAACTGTAAAACTTGAGCGCACGACCGCCCGGTTGCGTCTCGGGATTGCCGAACATGACACCGATCTTCTCGCGAATCTGGTTGGTGAAGATGACGACGGTTCTCGCCTTGGAGATAATGGCGGTGAGCTTTCGCAACGCCGCGCTCATGAGTCGGGCCTGAGCACCAACGGTGGCGTCGCCAATTTCACCGTCAAGCTCCTGTTTGGTGACGAGGGCCGCCACCGAATCGAGAACAATAACATCAAGTGCATTCGAACGGACAAGCGTCTCGACAATGCGGAGCGCTTCCTCTCCTGAGCTCGGCTGGGAGAGAAGGAGGTCGTCAAGATTCACCCCGAGTCGTTTGGCATACTGCGGGTCAAGCGCGTGTTCAACATCGACAAAGGCGGCGAGGCCTCCCATCTTCTGCGCCTGGGCAATGACGGTGAGGGTGAGGGTCGTTTTACCCGAAGACTCCGGCCCGAAGACTTCGATGATACGACCACGGGGAAAGCCGCCGGCACCGAGGGCGCGGTCGATGATAAGATTGCCGGTCGGAATGACTTCGACATCCATCCGGGTGTCCGTCCCGAGGCGCATGATCGCCGCCTCACCGAAATCCTTCTGGATCTGCGAAATGGCAAGGTCCAGATTCTTTGCCCGGGCATCGGCGATGCGGTTGGTCTCTTTATCGTTGCTTTTAGGAGCGGCCATTTCGTTTGATGTTGGGGGTGGGGAGGAGGATCGCGACGGGGACTTTGTAGAAGCAGCAGCTTCCGCCTTTCGGCTTCCCGTCGTTTTCACGGAAAGGGGTTCCCCGGTTTCGTTCACAGGTTTCACGCCGACTTCGGCACCGTTAGGAGATAGCAGTTCAACCATGATATGACAAATGTTTCGTCAAGAATACAGGGAAGTGTTCAGAAGTCCACTATAAAATTGAACACTTGTTGTTTTTTATTTTTATCGGCCTTGATTTGATTTCGTCGCGAGGCTGTTTGATCATGGCACCCCCGCGCTCCGGACAGTCTTGTTCCAGTGACCCGGCTTTTTACCATGCGAATCCTTTCAGGCATCCAACCCAGCGGCAGACTTCATATCGGGAATTATTTCGGCATGATGGAACCGTCGATCCGGCTTCAGGAGCAGGGGGACGCGTTTTACTTCATTGCCGACTATCACGCGCTGACGTCGACTCACAATCCCCGGGAGCTTCGGGATCATGTGCGAAACCTCGCCATCGATTTTCTGGCCTGCGGGCTTGACCCTGAGAAGGCGACCTTTTGGAAGCAATCGGACGTGGTCGAGGTGACGGAGTTAGCGTGGATCCTGAGTTGTGTGACGCCGATGGGCCTTCTGGAACGCTGCGTTTCCTACAAGGACAAGATCACCCAGGGTGTCTCGCCCTCGCATGGTCTTTTTGCTTATCCGGTTCTTCAGGCGGCGGACATTGTTCTTTTCGACGCCAATGTCGTCCCGGTGGGTAAGGATCAGAAGCAGCATCTCGAAGTGACGCGGGATATTGCGCAGAAGTTTAATGATCGATATGGGGACAACCTTCTCGTCATCCCCGAACCGAGGATCCGCGAAGAAACAGCAACCGTCCCGGGGCTCGACGGGCGCAAGATGAGCAAGAGCTACGACAACGCGATTGATATTTTCGAGGAGACCGAGAAGAAGCTGAGGACGAAGATCATGAAGATCGTAACCGACTCCACCCCGGTGGAGGATCCGAAAAATCCGGATGAGAGTTACATCGTGCAGCTTTACCAGCTCTTTTCGACCCCTGCCAAGCTTGCCGAAATGGAAGCGTCATTCCGGGCCGGGGGTCAGGGCTACGGGCACTACAAACAGCAACTCTTTGAGAGTATCCGCGACTATTTTGCCGCGATGCGGGAGCGCCGCGAAGCGCTCCTGAAGGACAGCGCCTACGTGGATGATGTTCTCGCGGAAGGGGCAAAGCGGGCCCGCGCGCAGGCGCGGAAAGTGATAGACCGGGTTCGCAACGCGATCGGGATGTGAGCGGCGCCTCGATCGCCGTTCACGGTTTCACTTTTTGAAATACTCCGCAGGATCCACCGGCGGCTTTCGTTTTGGCTCTTCGGGGACAGGCGTCGTCGGAGTTCCTGTTTTCTCCGTTTTCATTTTAGGGCCTGCCGACCCGGGTTTCTCCGCAGGCGCTACCGGAGGGGGAAAGACCGCATCAGGGGCGAGCACGGTGATCTGATCGGGTTCAGTGAGTTTGATCTGCGGTTTACCCTGGTAGATGGAGATCGCTCCTTCGACGGCCACGCGCTTGCCATCGTATAGTGCGTGGGGCTCACCCTCTTCGAACTGCTTGAGATCGCTCTTGAAGGTCACAAGAAAAAAACCGGCACCTTTAAAATGCACAAAATTGGTTCCGGATGCGGATTTGTTCGAGCCCTCCGTCTCTCCATAGACGACGATTTTTTGACCTTCTTTCGCAACCAGCTCTTCCGTTTTCGTGGCGTCCAGATAGATCTTCTCCTCACCGGCGGCAAGTGAGGAGATCAGGAAGAATCCGGTTAGAATCAACAAAGGAGGAAGTGATTTCATGGTTTTTCGTAGGCGGGATTGTGGAGTGTGGCGACACTTCCGTTGGCATAAACCACGGCAATTTCAGGCACCTGAGAAGGCGCGATTTCCTGAATGACGATAACCGAGTCACTGATCGCCTCAAGCACGGGCCGGTCGTGGAGGACCAGTTCGAAGGCCTCGTTGCCGCCTCCCGGATAAGGGCTGTGCAGCAATTCAGCGAGATCCCCGGCCGGCAGAAAACGGCCGGAGAGTGCCTTCCAATCCTTCGGATAGTGATCCCGATTTGCCCGGGCATAGGCTTCGCAAGCAACAAACAGCCGGGAAGCACTGGCCCTACTGGACGCTTTGAGACCGGCATCCTGATCGGAACGCCATTTGTTAAAGGCGGGAAATGAGATCGCGACAATGAGCACGAGAATGGGAAACAGCAGCATCGAGCCATAACTGAGACCGAGACCGAGCGAGGCGAGGCGGCGGCCCCGGAAGGGATGAACCGTCATCTCATGCCGGGCGAGGTGACCGCAAACGGCGGCAATGGCCGCAATGAACAATCCAAAGACTAGCCACAGCGTAGCGAACCCGATGCACGCGAGAATAATGCAAGCGATCGCCTTTTTCGACCATTCAACAGGCGGGCCGGCAGGGAGCTGATGGGGAGGCATCATGGTTTGAGAGAATTCTTTATCACGGGAGCACGGAAGTGGAAACCGCATTTTCCACCAGCTCCTCCCTCGGAGGGATTCTTGAGAAAAGAAAAGCGATAATACAAAATGAGCAGGTACCCAAACCTGCGCCGAGAAAGAGGCAGCCCTTGAGGCCGAAGTGGGTTGCCATAAGTCCAGCAGAGAGACCGCCGAGCACGCGCGCGGTGCCACCAATGGCCATCGTGAAGACACCCTGAATGGAGTTGCGGAATTCATCTCCGGCGAGTCGGTTCAAAAACATGACCGGGCCGATATAGAGGGCGAGCACTTCGAAGCCGTGTCCGATCTGTGCCAGCACCGCCGTGAGTGGAGTCGGGAAAAAAGCGAGGAGAATCATACGCGTCACCATGCAGCCGAGACCCAGGACCATGACCCCTTTGAGATGAATTTTTCTTTGCATCCAGGGCATCAGGAGCGTGCAACCAACCTCGAGCAGGACACCGAGGTTAATGATGAGTCCGATGTCCCGCCTCGGGATCCCTACAACCTCGTCAAGATAGTTTCCGATGAAGGCGTAGTAGGTTGAGGCCGCGAAGAAGGCAAAGAAAAGACCGATCGAGAGCCACCGCGCATTCGGCGCGAAGATCGCGCCGAGCGCCTGGCGAGAGGGCATACGGCTGCTGCCGGCGGCGGCGATGCGCAGGACCGGCGCCAGCGTGAAACTGTTAATGAGGCTCAAAAGACAAAACCCGATCGCACAGGGCAGGATCATGCGCGGTTCGGCCCCGCGGGAAAGCGGGTAGAAAAGGATCAGGGTTGGCAGGATGAAGCCGATCGTCCCCCAGATGCGAACGAGCGGGTATTCCGCCACGGTAACCCCGTTCTTCCGGCATTCTTCGGCGAGGGAAAAATAATAGCCATCCTGCAGCGGCAGCATCGCCACGAAAGCGAGGCCATGAAAGACAAAAAGGATTAATGTCAGGGTGATGCTCCCTGAAAAGAAAATAAGCGAGAGCACGATCGCGCTGCAGGTAAAGGCGGAGGCAAGGATAACGCGGGCGTCCAGATTCCGGTCCGCGAGGAGTGTGATGAGAGCTGGAGAGCAGAGCATCGGAACACTCATGAGTGACATCGCCAGACCGATCTGAAAAAAATCAAAGCCGCCCTGTTCCTTGAGAAAAACGGTCATCAAGGGCATGACGCTGCCGATCACGGCATAGCTCAAAAAAAACTGGCGGCGAATGGCGGTCATCGGCAGGGGGACCGTCCAGCTTTACAGGCCCGGCAACAAGCAGAGATTCCGCCATCAAAGCGGGGAGTCAACAGGGTTGGGGCTCTCATACAACCCTGCTGAGCGCGGAGGGTGCCCATAAAACAAAATGCCCGATCAGACAAGGCCTGACCGGGCACCAATGGGATTTTTTCTGCGCGTTGAGATTATTCAGGGAGCAGCACGTTGGTTGTCTCTACAGAGAGCCAACCGCCACTGGACTTGCCTTCCTCATCCACTTCACGCTTCTCGAAGATATTTTCAACGAGACGGTCCTTACTGCGGACAGTCGCTCCGGCAACGGCCGAAGTCAGAGACTCTTCCACGACGTTACCTCCACAGTAGCCAATGACAGCTTTCTTGGATTTCAGCCAGGGATGATGCTCACCGTACTCGCCGGGTCCATCCATGATGCCATCAGCCACGAGAGGTGAACGGCTGAAGCTCGTATCGGTTTGTCCGACCACATAGCAATAGACATTCTCACTCGCTTCCAGCTCGCCATCTTCGCGCGGCGGTTTGAGTTTATCGGGGTGTTTGGTTTGCTGCCAGAAGAGGCTCTCGGAATCGATGTAGTCCGGGATAAGGACGTTAAAGGCCTCCGTGGAAGTAGCGAATGCCGCCTCCTCTCCGCCTCCTTCTTTTGCTGCATCGGGATCGAAGGAGGGATAGAGGCCCTCCCAATCCGCCGCAAACGTACGGCAACTGAATAGGATTTGCTTCACGTTGCTCACATCTTTGATGCGTTTTGCGCGCTCCTGAATCCCGTTGTAGGCCGGCATTGCGGAACTGGCAAGAATGCCAATAATCGCGATTACCACCAACAGTTCGATCAGGGTAAACGCGCCATATTTCTTAGCGTTCACTTTCATGGTGTCTTCTTTCTTTTTATTTGGTTATGATTTGCCCCGGGCCGGTAGGCCCGAAGGCTTATTTAGTGCTGGGGATGACATAGTAAATACCTCACCTCCGCCGCAAGAATGACATTTTCCTCGAAATTCGACAAGAAAATTCCTTCTTTACTCAATGATTTTCATGAGCCAATCCTTCAACCCCGCTGTATGACCGATACCATCCCCATAGAAGACCTTTTTGAAGATATCATTGCCAAGGCTATGCGCGGGCGGCATATCTCCGAGTCTGAGTTGGTCGAGAAAACCGGCGTGCCGAGGGACATTCTCGCCCGTCTCTGTCGGGGCGAGTTTTGCGACGAGTCGGCTCTTAAGAAGACGGCAGGCGCTCTTTCTCTCTCTCCTCGCGCCCTGACGATGGCAGCTTCAAAGGTATGGCGACCCCGCCCCGTCACGCTCGACGGGCTTGTGATGGTCAACACTCCCTATCGCGACATGCGGGTAAACGCCTTTCTCGTCTGGGATCCCGCTTCCATGACCGGTGCCATTTTTGATACGGGGACAGACAGCGGGCAACTCACGTCTCGTGCGATTGAACTCGGGGTGAAAATCGAGTCGATTTTTATCACTCACACCCACAACGACCACATCGCCGATCTCGACCGGCTCAGGACGGCGCTGCCCGCGGCAAATGCCTATTCCAACCAAGCCGAGCCCTGGCCCGGAACGGAGACCTTTGCCGAAGGTGCGGTTTTTTCTATCGGCGCGCTCAAAGTGAAAGCCCTTACCACAAGCGGCCACTCAAAAGGGGGAACGACTTATTTCGTTGAGGGCCTGAGCCGTCCTCTCGCCGTCGTTGGGGATGCTATTTTTGCCGGCTCGATGGGCGGCGGCATGGTCTCCTTTGCCAACGCCTGGAAGAACAACCGGGAAAAAATCCTCACCCTGCCCGATGACACGGTGATCTGTCCCGGTCACGGGCCGATGAGTTCCGTCGGGGAGGAAAAACGGAACAATCCATTCTTTGCCGCCGAGTTTGCCTGATTTCTCAGATGTCCAAAGAGCCCGCCCTCATTCTTGCCTCGACCTCTCCCCGGCGCAGCGATCTGCTCACCGAGGCAGGCTATCAGTTTGTCATTGTCAAACCTCTCGTTGAGGAGAGCGAGGACGAGGCCATCCCTATCCGCGAGTTGACCGCTCTCAATGCGCGCCTCAAGGCCGAGGCGGTCGCCGGAGACCATCCTGACAGGGTCGTTATAGGGGCCGATACGCTGGTCCTTCTCGGGGAGAGAGTTTTCAGCAAGCCCGTTGACCGTGCCGACGCCACTCGCATGCTCGCCGAGCTGAGCGGGCAAACTCATCAGGTTTTCACCGCCGTGGCGTTGATTCATCACGACTCCGGAACGAGACATGCCCTTTCCGTCGCGACGGAGGTGAAATTCAAAGCCCTCACCGAAGAGGAAATGGCGGCTTACCATTCGAGGATAGATCCCATGGACAAAGCGGGGGCCTATGCCGCCCAGGAACACGGGGCCCTCATCATCGAGCGGATCGCGGGATCCATGAGCAATGTCATCGGCCTGCCCATGGAGGAAGTGGCCGAAGCACTGGAAAGGCAGTTCGGGATCAGTCCGGGGCCTTCGGTTCGATAAAGAGCAGTCCCTCCCGTCGCCGCACGTGAAAACCGCCCGGCAGACTGGATTTGGCGGGTTTGTCGCTCGACATCAGTACCGCCGCAACCCGGGCCACTTCGTCAAAACCGCAGTCGGGCACTCCCTGCGCTCGCAGCCAGGTGAGAAGAAGACGATGACGCCGTGCCTCCGTCATGTCCCGCAGGCGCATCACATCGAGCCCCCCGGCATCGCCCTTCCATGGTGGTTCTCCGAGGGCTTCCACCACCCAGGCCTCTTCCAGTGCCGCCAGATCGGCCGCTCTCAGCACAGCGCCACGGACGTCCCGTTCGAAGATCTCATGGAGCATCGGCAAAAGCCGGTTTCTGACCCGGTTGCGCAGCGCGAAGTCAGAGGCATTACTCTCGTCTTCCCGATAGAGAATGCCTTTAGCGGCCGCGTAGCGGACGATTTCCTCCTGCGGAATGTTCAGAAGCGGACGGATCAGAGTTAAATCGATCCCGTTGATGGATCTGGTCGCCTCCGCTTCTATCCCGGCGAGGCCTTTTGCCCCGGTTCCGCGGAATAAATTAATTAACACCGTCTCGACCCGGTCATCGGCATGATGGGCGAGAAAAATCTGTCGACAGTCCTTTTCCTCCGCCATTTCCGAAAAAGCCCGATACCGCAACTCCCGCGCCGCAGTCTCGAGCGAAAGTTTTTTTTCCGCAGCAAAAGCCGTCACATCGACCGTCCGGCTCACCGCCTCACAGCCGAATCGTGCCGCCTCGCGCTGAACAAATGTCGCATCTTCAGCCGAGGCCTCCCCCCGCATCCCGTGATTCACGTGGCAGACGACAAGATTTCGGTAACCGGCTTCGCGAAGGAAATGGAGCAGGACCATGGAATCCCTGCCACCGGAGACGGCGACAAGATAACGGCACCCGACATCCCAACGGTTTCTCACTGCCTCTGCAAAGGCTTTATCCAGTGTAATTCCTGCAAACACAGCGTGTAGCCACATTCAACAGGGTTAAACGGCAGAGTCAACCCTCTTCAAGGGTGTCGGTTTCCCCGCTTGCATTCTCCGATTTCGGGCGGTCATTCCCGCCCTATGTCAGAGGCCGCTTCCCAGTCAACGATTTCTCCGGATCGTATTCGTAATATCGCCATCATCGCTCACGTTGATCACGGCAAAACCACGCTCGTCGATCAGATGCTCAAACAGGCAGGATCTTTCCGCGATAATCAGGTCGTCGAAGAGCGCGCCATGGACTCCATGGATCAGGAGCGTGAACGCGGCATCACCATCAAAGCCAAAAACACGTCCGTAAAGTGGGGGGACAGCATCATTAACATCGTTGATACTCCCGGCCACGCCGACTTCGGTGGTGAGGTGGAACGCGTCATGAAGATGGTCGACGGCGTCCTTCTTGTCGTTGATGCCTACGAAGGCCCCCAGGCCCAGACCCGCTTCGTGCTGAAGAAGGCCCTCGCTCACGGCCTGACCCCCATCGTTTTTGTCAACAAGATCGACCGGCCCAATGCTGAGCCTCTCCTCGTTCACGACAAAGTGCTCGAACTCTTCCTCGATCTCGACGCCAACGAAGAACAGTTCGGTGCCCCGTTCCTCTACGGCAGCGCCAAAAACGGCATCACCGGTCACACCCCCGACACCGATGCCACGGACATGATCGCTCTGTTTGAGACAATCATGACGGCCATTCCCGCCCCGGATGCCGATCCGGACGGCAGCTTTAAGATGCTCGTGTCCAACATCGACTGGTCCGATTATGTGGGACGTATCGCGATCGGCAAGATTCTTTCCGGTTCCGTGACGGTGGGACAGAATGTCTGGCGTCTTATGCCAGGAGCCAAACCGCAGCGGGTTAAAATCAGCAAAGTCTTTGAATACACCGCCCTCGCTACGAGTGAAACGCTCTCGGGCGGTGCCGGTCACATCGTCGGCATCTCCGGGTTCGAGGATGTCGAGATTGGCGAGACCATCGCCGCCGATGGCGATTCCGAGCCGGTGCCTTTCGTCGAGATCGATCCGCCGACGGTCATGATGTCATTTTCGGTGAACGACGGTCCTTACGCCGGCACCGAGGGAAACCGCGTAACCTCCCGTGAGATCCGCGACCGCCTCATTCGTGAAGGCCGCACCAATGTCTCCATCAAAGTGGAGGAAACCGACAGTGCCGGAGAATTTAAGGTCAGCGCCCGTGGTGCCATGCAGGTCGCCGTCGTTGTCGAGGAAATGCGCCGCGAAGGTTTTGAGGTCCTCGTTTCCCGCCCCACCGTGATCAAGCGCGAGATCAACGGGAAGATGCATGAGCCCTTTGAAACGCTTTACCTCGAAGTACCCGACGAAGCCGTCGGCGGCTGCATGCAGTCGATGGCGAACCGAAAGGGGGTCGTGGATTCCATGAGTACCCGCAACGGGCGCACCACGATCGAAGCGACGGTCCCGACACGGGGTCTTATCGGCTTCGAATTCGAGCTGCTCAACCTCACGAGCGGCGAGGGCATCATGTCACACCTTTTCAAAGAGTATCGCCCTGACTCGGGCGACATCCGCACCCGCCACACCGGCACGCTCGTTTCGATGGAGAAAGGCGAGGCGATGACCTACTCGCTCGGCAACATTGAGACC
>JAGNMT010000449.1 GCA_017991025.1 Verrucomicrobiales bacterium | reverse complement strand
CTTCCACTGGGACCGATCAGGGCGATTTGCTCTCCACTATCTACTTCAAATGAGACGCCGTCGACCGCGCGGAGGCTTCCGAAGCGGCAGGCCACATTCTGAAGATAGAAGGCGGTAGACATGATGAGAGGATGCGCGTTGGACAATACCTACCGACCTTCCACTCAACCAACCCGAGGCAGATCAGGGGGACAGGAATGTCCCCCTGACGGGAAAAATGCTCAATAGAGATCGAGGAGCTTCAGTTCCACGGCGGTATTTTTAATGCCGTCAAAATCCTCGTTTTTAGCGGCAATGACGGACTCGCGATTGATCGCCTTGAGCGCGTCAGATCCGGCCGGAGCAGCGATCAGAGCGGCCTGCACTTTGGCAATGAATCCTGCCCCGAATAAGGTTTCGACTTCGGGATGGATCGTGAAGTTGTAATCGGCGTAGACGGGAGTCGTCCAGATCTTCACCGTGTTGTCCGCGATCTTCGGATCACTCTTGACCAGATCATCATAAGTCTTGTAGTTAATTGCCCCAACCTGGTAGGTGCCGTCGGCGACCGCATTTGCCGTAGCCACATGTCCCCCGCTCATCTGAAAGCCGGGCTTTTGGGTGAACCATCTGTCAGGATCGACTCCGCCATTGTTCTGCATGATGAAATAGGTCGGCATGAGACGACCGGAGGTCGAGCCCGGAGATCCGAAGGTGAAGGTCATCTCTTTGATCGCCACAGGAAAGGCCTCGGACGGCGCCAGGCCGGCCGACTTGTTCGCAATCAGGTAGGATTTGTATTTGGGATCCTCCGATCCCTGGGCAATGGCCTGAGCGCCTGCAACCGCAAGCCGAGCCTGCACCCCGGAAAGACCGCCGAACCACACGAGATGAACCTCGCCATTCTTGAACTTGGCCACCGAGTCGGCGTAATCCTTCGAAAAGATGAACTCCACTTTGACTCCAAGTTTCCCGGCGAGGTATTCCGCCAGTTTGTCGAACTTGGCCTTTTGATCGGTAATCTTCTCATCCGGAATTGCGGAGAGATAGAGTGCGCCTGCCGGTTCACTAGGTGAGGCGTTTTCAGTTGAGTCGGCGGGCGACGGATCACCACCACAGCCGACAAGGGCGAGAGCAGTTACCGCAGCCAGACCGACGCGGAAAAATGGACTTTTCAGCATCGTTTGTATTTCTGGTAGGTTATTGAGTAGGTCATCATTATTGATCGCCTCGTAATACGATCCTTAATCCAAAATGGACAAAGTCAGCTACGAAGCGGGCAGTATCATTGGTCGCTTTCAGGCAATTGCCAAGATGTTTTCGACAAGAATACCGTCCTGCTCGGGAAAGACCGTGCGCAGATCGATGCGGTAGGAATCATCGGCGATATATCCCATCACGGGTAAGGACCGCACCCGAAGAAGTTGTGCCATTTTTGTCACGCTAAAATTTCGATGCTTCAGATCAATCGCGAGTGACGGAATTTCCGATTTCGGCATGGTCCCTCCACCGCAACGGGCAACGGAATCAATCAAGCTGGCGTCGAAGCTTTTGTGATTCGCGAACTGGCTCAGGATAGCCTCACCCCGCGGTCGCAGATGCCCCTCCACGGTGGCCGAGAGCATCACGACGAGCGGCAGATCGGGATGGGTTCCGAAACCGCAACGAAGGTATTCAAGGACGGTCTCCTGCATTCCGGTAAGGATGAGTTTGTCGCAGCGAAGGGCGCGGAAAAACGGCTCCTTTTTGATCCCGTCGATGAGATCGGCGCGTCCCGCGATGATCCCCGCCTGAGGACCTCCGAAGAGCTTGTCACCACTCACACAGACGAGATCGACACCGCGCTTCAGAACTTCTGACGCGGTCGGTTCGTGGGCCATCGGCGCCAGCAATTCGGTCGGGATCATGGCACCGCTCCCGAGATCTTCGACCACCGAAAGGCCGTGTTCACGGGCGAGCATCACGAGGTCTTCCGTGGACGCTTCGCCGGTAAACCCTTCCATAAAGAAATTGGACCGATGCACTTTCAGCAGCATTCCGGTGCGCGGGGTGATCGCTCTTGCATAATCTTCAATGGTCGTCTTATTGGTCGCGCCGACCTCGACCAATTTCGCCCCCGACGCGTTCATGATCTCCGGGACGCGGAATCCGCCGCCTATCTCGACGAGTTCCCCGCGGGATATAATGACCTCATTGCGTTCGCCTTTCACGAAATACTTGAGGATCAGGATGAGCGCGGCGGCGCAATTGTTTGTCACCGTCGCCGCCTCGGCTTCGCACAGTTTTGCCAGGCAGATTTCAAGAAGTCCGCCTCGTTTCCCCCGCTCACCCGATTCGAGATCGAGCTCGAGATTATTGTAAGAACGCCCGACCCCGGCGATGGCATCGACCGCTGTTTTACTCAGTGGCGAGCGACCGAGATTGGTATGGAGGCAGACTCCCGTGCCGTTGATAACCGGATGAATGCGGGAGCGGTAGAGCGCCCCGATCTTTTCCCTGATCGAAGTAAGCGTGTCCTCAAACTTTCCGATATCTATCCTCCCCGCCTTCACCCCCTCGCGCATCAACTCAACCTCTTGCCGCACGAGATCCGTGATGAGTGGTTGCGGCAGATCCGGAAGCGAACTGTCCTTTTCCAGAGCAATAAGAACCTTATCGACCGCCGGGATACGACTGAAAGGATTGGGGCTCTTCTCGCTCATTCGCGAGGAAGGTAGCACGAATTCGGAATGTTGGAGTGCAGGCTTTAGTCCGTTTCCTATTTTATTTTTTCCACTCCTTACAGGCCAAAGCTTGCACGCCAACCGGGGCTTAGCGAACTGATATCAGGAAACCTTCCGTACTTTCCCCGATCCGGCCGACGATAGACTGGCAAAGCGTCCCCTCCGCCTCACAGATCGCGAGAACCTCCACCAGATGCTGCTCAGGAACACAGCAGAGCAATCCTCCGCTGGTCTGCGCATCGGCGAGAAGCAGTTTCATCGACTCGGAGACACCTCTGCCGAAGCTCACATTCGGCTCGGCCGTGAGCAGATTCTGCCTCGTGCCGCCGGGAACACAGCCCTCCTCTTCGATGAGGCGCATCACCTCGGGATCGATTGCCGGAATCGCCGCAGAATCCAACTCGGCACTGACTCCGCTCGAGCGACACAGTGAAATGAGATGCCCCAGGAGCCCGAAGCCGGTGACATCGGTCGCGCATTTGACGAGCCCCCGCTCGGCCATGAGTTGCCCTGGCGTATTGAGACGGCACATTTGGGCAACCACTCGGTTGATTAGCCCGTCACTCACGAGGCCGCGTTTGATTCCTGTCGTGAGGATACCGGTTCCTAGGGGTTTTGTCAGGACAAGGATATCCCCCGGCCGGGCCGAAGCATTGGTGATCATGCGATCCGGATGGACCAGGCCAGTCACAGAAAGTCCGTAGATTGGTTCCGGGTTCTTGATCGAGTGACCGCCCGCGAGAGCGCACTTCGCCTCCTTCACCTTGTCTGCTCCGCCTTTCAGAATCTCGTTGATGATTTCCACGCTGAGAATCTCCGCGGGCATGCCCACGATGTTCATCGCGGTGATGGGTCGCCCGCCCATGGCGTAGATGTCTGAAAGCGAGTTTGTCGCCGCGATCTGCCCATAGAGATAGGGATCGTCCACGATGGGTGTGAAGAAATCAACCGTCTGCACGAGCGCCAGGTCCGGGGCAATAAGATAGATTGCCGCATCGTCAGAGGTCCCGGACCCGACGAGCAGATTGCTGTCTTCGAACTGTTCAAGCCCGCGCAAGACCTGCGCGAGTGCCTCCTGGCTGAGCTTGGAGGCTCAACCGGCGCAGGATGACAGGGAAGTGAGCTTGATGGTGTCTTTTGACATGGAATTG
>JAGNMT010000037.1 GCA_017991025.1 Verrucomicrobiales bacterium | reverse complement strand
AATGAGAAAGACCGCATCGCGTCACTTGTTAGGTTGAATCGAACTGGAGAGGATCGAGCCATGAAACAAGTCGCCTTTCCCCTGCTCTGCTTTTGCTTCCTTGCCACGGCCCGCGCGGATGAACCGGTACCCGAAGGAAATTTCCCGGGAGAGGTCCGGCTTCTCCTCCCGCCTTTGATCCCGGCACTAACTGATCTGGAAACGAACCTTTATTTCGATAATGCGTTCCTCGCTCTGAATCCTGCAAACTTCCTCGTTGACGTGACGTGCGCGAAAGGGGCTCAGCAGAACGAGCGTTGGACCTGGAAACCCAAGGCTGATGAGATTGGCGAACATCCCTTGATGATCGAAATCCGCGACGGGCGGAATCGAATCGTCGCGAGGGCTTCTTCGACGCTACGGGTGATATCGCGTGCGGTAGCGGTCGTTCCCGAAAAGCCGGTTTCACTTCTTATCATCGGCGACAGCCTCACCGCCGCGTCAATTTACCCGCAGCAGATTCACGACCTCGCCAACGGGGACGGACTGCCACTCACCCTCATCGGAACCCGCGGCCCCGGATCAGAGGAGGGAACTCTGCCCACCACCCCGGTCCGCCACGAAGGCTACGGGGGATGGACCGCCGAACGCTTTGCCACTCACTACACCGGCATCGCCCGGGGAGGTCCGTATAAGGCGTGCGGGAGCCCGTTCCTTTACAAAACGAAAGCAGATGATCCGGCGGAAAGTCCGAAGCTCGATTTTCAGCGCTATTGTCAGGAATTCAACGGAGGCGGTGCGCCGGATTTCGTTACCATCCTGCTGGGGTGCAATGATACCTTCAGCGCGACGGATGAGACCATTGAGGAACGTATCGAGGTAATGTTCCGCCACTATGAAACCCTTGTTGCGATGATACACAGCGTGCGACCGGAGACGCGCATCGGCGCGATACTACCGATGCCTCCGGCAGCGACCCAGGACGCTTTCGGGAGCAACTACGGGAGCGGTCAGACCCGCTGGCAATACCGGCGCAATCAACAGCGCGTCATTGAGCGGATGCTCGAGACTTTTGGCGGCAGGGAAGAAGAGAATCTTTTCCTCGTGCCCGCCTGTTTGAATCTTGATCCGGTGAACGGGTTCCCGGCCGTCACCGGAGTGGTTCACTCACGGTCGGAGACCACGGTAAACCGCCAAAGCAACGGGGTGCATCCCTCTGCCGAAGGGTATCGCCAGATCGGCGACGCGGTCTATGCGTGGCTGAGGTCGTTTGACGGGGTGGTTCGGTGAAACCGGTTCGCCCGCACCGGTGGGCCCGTCACTCAATCACGGTCAGGGTGAGACGACGAAGATCCATCACGCTCTTTCCTGGAATATCGAGGGCTCGAAGGGTGAGCGGGCCCTGACCCGACTCAAGAATCACCTCTCCGAACTTCAAGGTCCGGAATTCCTTCATCTGACTTTCGCCATCGGGACGTGCCAGGGTGTCTTGATTCGTGTAAAGCGGAGGATCCCAGCCGGGGGTTACCTTGCCGCCGAGGCGGGCTTCTTTGAAACTCAACTCGACAGTCGATCCGGCGTCCGCGATGGGGCAGGTGTAGTCGATACTCACTTCGTAGCGTCCTGCTGTCTTCACGTCGAGGAGCCAGACGATGCTGTCATCTTTGCTCGCCCAATTCACAAAGTACGAACAATTCGGTGCATTGCTGCTCCGCTTCACGCCTCCGCGAGGCTCGCCGTCGCGAGCGGGCAGCATCGTGATGGGGAATTCCCGATAGCCGACTGGAATCGGGCGCGGATCGACGGCATTTCCAGGTCCCTTCTTGTTGCCTCCTTTGTCCTTGTCCTTCGCCGGTCCATACATCTCCGTTCGCCAGGCGTCGACAGCACCCGCAAGTTGGGCGGCGAGCTCCGGTGCTTCTTTGTTGATCGGACTAGTCTGGCCGGGATCGACGACCATATCGAAAAGTTGGCTGGTGTTGTCGAGCCGGTGTGTCTGTGTCCGCACGCTGATATTGGAGGCCCACGTCGAGAAGATCATGCGGTCCGGCCAGGCGGTAGTCTCCTTCATGAGCAGCGGGGTAAGGTCGAGCCCATCGAGCGGCTTGTCTCCAACGCGAGCCACCCCAGTCAGCGAAGTGAGTGTCGGCAGCAGATCAATGGCTCCACTGATCTGAGTCACGGTGTGCCCGGCAGGCAGCTTCTCGGGCCAGCGCAGGTAGCAGACTGAACGGACGCCGCCTTCATCGGTGGTTCCTTTTTTGCCCTTCATGCCGCCGGTCCAGCGCGGGGCGTTCGGGCCGTTGTCGGAAAAATAGAGGACAATCGTGTTGTTCTCGAGACCATGCTCTTTCAGCTTGGCAAGGATGCGTCCGACGTTCCTGTCCTGATTCTCGATCATCGCGAGAGCACAGCGGGTTTCGTCATCGACTTCCTTGTTGGACTCGGTGGCCCGCAGGGTGATCGGCAAATCTTTAAATCGCGCCCAGTCCTTCGCCGGTGCCGCCCAGGGGGAATGCGGCGTGGTGAAGGGCACATAACAGAAGAACGGCTTATCTTTGTTCTTCTCGATAAACCCGAGAGCCTTGTCCGTACAAACATCAACGATATATCCTTTTGTCCGGACCATGCGGCCATCCTCTTCCAGCGGAGCATCAAAATACTCGCCCCAGTGCCCCGAGCTATGCCCGAAGTAAGTAACAAATCCCCGTGCCATGGGATGGTAGGGCCACTGGCTTCCATTGTGCCATTTGCCGAAGGCACCGGTCGCGTAACCCGCCGCCTTGAAGGCATCGGCAAGGGTTTTCTCATCGAGATCGAGACGCTCCTGGCCGGTCGAAACACCGCGCACACCGCCACGCGGATGATAACGACCGGTGAGAAATTCCCCGCGGGTCGGGGAACAAACGGGGCACACGAAGAAACGATCCAGCGAAACACCCTCGTTCGCAATCGAGTCGATGTTCGGCGTGGCGACCTGAGTATTTCCCGAATGGCTGTAATCACCCCATCCGGCATCGTCCGCGAGCAGGATGACGACATTCGGCGCAGCAGAGACCCCGCCGTTCGAAAGTGAGATAAAAAACAGAGCCAGAAAGAAATAACTCGCAGCGGAATGGGTGACAAAGGGGCGTTTCATGGAGAGCGAAGCGGTGGATTTTGAATCGTTATTTAGGGTAGATGATGGTTCGCACGGCAAGGTCTCGTCAAATATTTAAAGGAGAAAATCAACCCTGAGGTGCCCCGCGTTCCAGCGGAACCAGCTCGATCTCAGCGATATTTTTTACGATAAAACAAAGGTGTCATCCCCATGTGTTTCCTGAACTGCCGCGAAAAAGCCGCTTGATCGTAGAATCCGAGGTCGGTTGCAATATCGGCAATCGCCTTCCTCGAACGGCGCAGTTCATCGCAGGCAGCATACACGCGCATCTTGATGATATACTGCTGCGGCGGTGTCTTGAGGTGTTCCTTGAACTTCCGCTCAAATTGCCGAACCGATAACCCGCACATCTTCGCCAGTCCGGGAATCTGGATCTCACTGCGGAAATGGGAACTAATGTGCCCGAGCGCTTTTGAAATGTCTGAATCCGCCGGCAGCAAGTCTCGCTGTTTTTCGTAATTCTGGATCGTACCCATGACGCCGATGACTTCGCCATCACGGGAAACAATCGGCATTTTATTGGTTAAAAACCAGGCCGGTATCCCCTGCCGGTTGATAAATATCTCCACGATCTCCAACATCGGAATACCCGTCCGAATGACCTTGAGATCATCCTCGCGAAACTTCTCGGCGAGGCTCCGGGGGAGAAGATCAAAATCCGTCACGCCCCAGAATTCCCCGCCATTCTTGTAGCCGTAAAGATCGAGAAGCCCCCGGTTCGCTGCGAGGAGACGCCCCTCCCTGTCCTTCGCAAAAAATAGAACACCCGGAAGATGATCGAAGAGCCCGTGAAATGACTTCTCCGGAGGAATTGCCTCAAGAAATGCCGCCCTCAATCCACTTCCGTTCATGACTGTTGAAAGAATTCCCCCGTCCTCCCGTAATCTCTAGCATAGAAATTGTTTCCCTGAAACGTTCGAAGAGGTAGAAATGGTGCGAAACTCCGTTACGATAGCAAAATGAGTGAAGAATACGATCCAAACAAGGCGCTGGAGGAATACGGCTACAGCAGACCCGGGAAGGGTAAAACCGTGGCCATCGTTCTACTAACGATTCTCCTGCTTGCCGCAGGCGGCGCGGCCGGATTCCTCGGAAATCTTTGGAGTAAGGAGCAATCGAAAGTCCTCAATCTCGACCAGCAGGTGAAGAGCATCTCCAGCCGGGTGAGCGAACTGGAAAACAAAAATGCCGAACTTTCCTCTCTCCTCGCCGATAAACAGGCCGAAACCGAACGCATCGTCGAAGAGTGGAGCACCCAGGTCGAAACCCTGAAGACCCAGCACGCCGAGCAACTGCAGCGCACCTATGCGCAGATGAACGAGATCATTTACGACAGCCGCTCAACGCTCTCCTACATCGGAGACATTGAAACCCGTTTCAGGGCGGGGCAGAAGATCGATCAGGAGGAAGCCGCCAAACTTACCGGGGTGATCAATGGTCTGGCGTTCCTGCACCAGCAGTATAGCAAACCACTCAACGAGTTCCGGGAGCTCGATCGTTACTTCGCGGGTCAACTCTCCTCACTACCGGCCAATGCGGTCGATCCCCTCGAGACCACCCCGCTCGGAAAACGAATCTTCAAAAACAAGGAATTCAAAGAAGAGCGTGCCGACTACTTTCAAAATCAGGGACGTCGCTCCGCTCTCGTTGAAGCGCAGAGTGCCGTATCAACCGCCTACGCAAGCGCCCAGCGCCAGATGGCGGATATCTCACTCGACCTCAATCAGTACCTCGTCCAACTCCAGAAAATCGTTGATTCGAACAATGCGAGTGCTGCGGAAGTGGATGATTTTTTCGCTAAATCAAAAGAGATCCTCAAGATTCACGACAAAATCATGAGTATCGAGCCGCCAAAAACGCAGACCGTGCAACCTTAGACTGGCAGAAAGGCTCTACGACTGGCACCTGATTCCCGGGACGGGTTTGAGCTCGGGTGTGCCATACCGCGAAAAATATCACGTTTTCCGGTATTTTAAGAATTCGGGGCACGAGCGCTTTGTCACGCGTAAACCACACGCAAATCCAGTCTATGCTTGCATTCGTCAAACAAGTGTTTGAAACGTTCGTTTGCCATTTTCCCCGATTGAATGTCCAAGACATCTCTACCGCCCTCCGACACCAGCAAGCGCATCCTTGACGCGGCAGAGACTCTGATCGCGGAGCAGGGTTTCCGGAATTTTTCGCTACGCCAGATCACGCAGAGGGCTCAAGTCAACATTGCCGCAGTAAACTACCACTTCGGCTCTCGCGAGGCACTCATTGGCGAGGTACTTGGCAGAGTGATCAATCCGATCAATCAGCAGCGCCTTCGGCTACTTGATCTGGCTGAGGCGCGGCACCGGGGGACGGTCCCGCTTGAAGAAATCCTCGAAGCTCTCCATCGCCCTGTCGTGACGGAAATACAAAAATCGCCGCACCAGACTCCCGTGTATTTGCGCCTCGCCGGGCGCTGTCTTGCCGAGCCCCCGGAAAATTTCTCCGGGACACTCGTAAACCTTTTCCGCGAGGTGATTTCCCGCTTCATGGCAGCAACCAGCGCCACGCTTCCGCACCTCGATAATACGACTATTTTCTGGAGGATGCACTTTTCGGTCGGGACGATGATCTATGCCCTCACGCACGAGGACAGGCTGCCTCTTTTCTCCGGCGGAATCCTGGAAGCAACCGATCCTGAGGACACATTGACCAGGCTCATCGAGTTCACCGCAGCCGGTCTCAGGGGGAACGCTCGTCCCCTGCCTGATTCCGATTCGAATTCCCGATCCAGGAGGGCGGGCAAAACCGGAATAACTGCCGTGCTAGGGCTGACCGTCGCCTGCCTCATGAGCAATTGCGAATCAATCTCGCCACCTGATGCGAAGCACTTTGCAAGCGTCAAAGCACCTGCCCACTGGATCGCGGACGCATCGTATCACCCGACCCATTTTCCGGATCGTGACTGGATCGAGAATTTCAAGGCACCCGACCTGGAACATTTCGTGGATGCCGTAATGGAGAACAACCGTGATCTCAAAGCCGCCCAGTCACGGATCGAGATCGCACAAGCCAACGCCCGCATTGTTGGGGCCGAGCTTTATCCGCAGATCGGAGGACAGTTTTCCGGGCAGCGCAGCGCTCAGAATTTCATAGGCCTCCCTATCCCGGGAGCCGCCCCCGGTTCCGTCCTTTCCTCACAGAACAACCGATTCGGTCTCTCTCTCGACATCAGTTGGGAACTTGATCTCTGGGGGCGCATCCGGGCGGCCAGGTCCGCCGTGGTGGCAGAGTTCGAAGCTTCTCAATTTGATCGATCCACCGCCGAACTCTCCCTCGCCGGTCTCGCCGCAAAAACCTGGTTCACGCTCGCGGAGTCAAAAGATCAAGTCAATCTCGCCCGGAATGCCATCGCCACCTTTTCCGAGACGGAATCGGCCATCCGTGATCGTTTTGAAAATGGAATCGAGGGCAATGGGCAGAATCTCGCTTCGCAGCTGCTCCTTGCCCAGGCGGATGTCGCGAATGCCAGAGACGCCCTTGCCACCAGGGAGGAACTGGTCGGGCGCTCCGCCCGTCAACTCGAGGTCCTCGCCGGAACCTACCCCTCCGGTGCAGCCGGGGCGACGGCACGTCTTCCCAATCTACCCGGGAACGTGCCGGCCGATCTCCCTGCAACCCTGCTCGACCGTCGACCTGATCTAGCCTCCGCCGAAAGACGCATTGCGGCTGCCGACAAGCGACTCCTTGAAGCAAAGCGCTCCCTCCTCCCTGCGATCAGTCTCACCGGCAGCTATGGCAGTGCGAGCGAAGATATCAGCGATATTCTCAACGGCGATTTCAGCATCTGGAGCGTTGCCGGCAATCTGGCACAACCCATCCTCCAGGGAGGACGACTGAGGGCCAATATTTCAAAACGCGATTCCGAAAGGCAACTCGCCGCAACCGAATTCGAACAAGCCACCCTGACCGCCTTTTCCGAAGTGGAAAATGCTCTCGCCGCCGAGACCTTTCTCACGAGCCGCGTCGACGCCCTCGAAGAATCCTCACGACTCACTCTGGCCGCCTATCGGCGCTCCCTTGAGGAATTCGGACTCGGCACCGGCGACATCCTCACCGTCCTTGCCTCCCAGCAGCGACTTTTCACGAGCCGATCCCAATGGCTCAGCGCCAAAAGAATGCGGCTTAACAACCGTGTCGATCTCTACATCGCCCTCGGCGGTAGCTTCCGTCCCTGCGAAGCCCCCCTCGACAAGACGCCCGAATCATGAAGTGCGTTGCGAGGGTTTTCACCGCCGGGAGGGGAATATGCTAGAGATCCGTTTTTTCTAATACAGAGAACTCGTCTTAGTGTTTGTCATTTTGCCGGAGGAGCCGGATATTGAACGCAATTCATTGACGATGAGAAGATTTCGCTGGCTTCTAAGACGATTGTTCACCGGTATCGGTGGCTTCGTCAGGGAAAACGCGATTGATCCACTCCCGATACGGCATAGCTTCAAGGGGTATCGCCTTGCCGACCTCCGGGCTGACGCCGCGGCGGGCTTGAATGTTGCTCTCCTCTCCTTCCCTCAGGGAATGGCCTACGCGGCAATCGCCGGTCTCCCGATCAAATACGGAATCGTCTCCGGTGCCATTGCGGCCGTCGCCGCACCGATCTTTGCAGGATCACGTCATACCATCCTCGGTCCGACTAATGCGACAGCCTTCATGCTTTTCGCAAGCCTCGCCGCCTTTTCGGCATCTGACCGGATTTTTTATCTCCCCATGCTGGTTCTCTTCGTCGGAGCACTCCTCGTTATCGGAGCACTCTTTCGTGTCGCTGAACTCGTCCAGTATGTGAGTCGTTCGGTAGTGGTCGGCTACATCACCGGGGCAGCCGTTCTCATCATCGCAAACCAACTTTCTCATCTCCTCGGAGTCGATCTTCCGGAAACCGCTTCCGACGAACCAAAAACCTTCTTCACGATTCTTCAGGGAACCCTGTCGGTTCTCGATCAAATGAACTGGGAAGCCGTCGCCCTGGCCCTCGCCAGCTTCCTGCTCTGGTTTGTTCTGAACCGGCGCTTCAAACTTCTCCCCGTTTTCGCCATCGTCCTTATCGTGATGTCGGGAGCCTACGAGTTGCTCCATCGCTATGCGGGATGGAACCTCTCCACCTTTGCCGCGTTCTCCATCTCCGATCTTGCACCCGAATTGCCTGAGATCAGCCCCCGTGGCTTCTTCTCTGATCTCAGTCGACTCATAGGGATCGCTTTTTCGATTGCCTTTCTCGCATCTCTCGAAAATTCAGTCATGTCCAAATCGCTCGCGAGCCGGGTGGGTGACCGTCCCGATGTCAATCAGGACATGCTCAGCGTTGGCGTCGCCAACCTCGCTGCTTCAGTAACCGGGGGGATGCCGGCTTCCGGCTCTCTCACCAGATCCGCGCTGAACTTCAACAGCGGAGCAGTCTCCCGCCTCTCCAGTATTATCAGCGGGTTACTCTGCATCGGGGGGCTCCTCGTCCTCGGTGACTTCATGGCGCATGTTCCCAAATGCGTCCTTGCCATGCTTATCGTCTGTATCGCGACATCAGTCATCAACCGCCATCACATCCGCATTTCGCTCTATGCCACCTCAGAAGATGCCGCAGTTCTCATTACGACGTTTGTCGCAGCACTCGTGATGCCATTGAACATAGCCATCTTCCTTGGCGTCGGTATTTCCATCATGCTCTATCTCCGGGCAGCGAGCCGCCCCTACCTGACCGAATACGAATTCTCGGAACATGGGGAATTGCGGGAGGCCGGAGAAAAGCGGGAAAGATCCATTCCCGCGATTTCGATTGTTCATGTCGAAGGCGATCTCTTCTTCGGTGCCGCCGATCTCTTCCGCACCCAGATCCAGAAGACCTCACTCGACCCCGACCTGAGCGTCATCATTCTCCGCCTCAAAAACGCCCGTCACCTCGATGCCACGAGCGTCGTGGCACTCGAGGAAATGGTACAGTTTCTTCGTGCACTCGATCGACACGTCATCATCAGCGGGGCAACCAAGGATGTCTACCGGGTGCTCAAGAATGCCGGATCGGTCGAGGTGATCGGACGGAGAAATATATTTCTCAACAATCCGAGAAATCCCAATCTCTCAACCCGTAACGCTCTCATCCGGGCCCAGGAGCTGCTCGGGACGACGGAGGCGGATATCCGGATATTCTACGACCCTAACAAGGATCGAAAATAATCCCGTATCGGTGCTGCCTCATATAATCCGGGGAGTTCTGTTGCCAGGAATCCATCAATCGGTAAGATCAACAACAGGGTTTGCCGGCCTGGTGATCGAGTAAAGTCCGATTGAAACCAACACGATCGCCAACGCCACGAGCGGCGCTACATAGCCACCGGGGGTGCTCCACGCGGACACCACACGCACGACGATAAGGATGAGACATACGAGAGCGCCAAGCACGGGGACAAGGAAGGGCACTTCAAATCCACCGCGCGGTTCGTTGGGACGAAGCTTAAGCACGACCAGAGACACATTCACAACGGTGAAGACCATCAGAAGCAAAAGCACGGTGGATTCGGCGAGTTGCTTGACACTGCCGCTGAGGATCAACACCGAGACTACCGCAAAAAGTATTACGATTGCGACATGCGGTGTGCGTCGCGTCGCGTGTATGCGCCCGATCACGGCTGGAAGAAGACCCTGGCAGCTCATGCCATAAAGAAGTCGGGAGCCCATCACGTAGTTTAGCAGGGCGGTGTTCCCGATCGCGAAAAGGGTGATGCCAACATAGATGCTATCGATATTCTTGAACCACGGCGCGGCGACCTTTGCCACCTCCATCAGTGGAGTCTTGCTTGCCGCCAGTTCTTTCCAGGGAATCACTGAAACGGCTGTGATCGCCACCGCCATATAGATGAGAGTCGCCACAATCATCGCCCCGATGAGCCCGATCGGCACGTCGCGTCGCGGGTTTTTCACCTCCTCACTCACATTCAGAATGTCTTCAAAACCAATAAAGGAAAAGAACATCAGGACCGCCCCCTGAAGGATGAGCATGATCGGAATCGCGTCGGTTCCGCCAAGCGCACGGGCGGGAGTTTCGAAATAATCGACGCTACCCCAGTATTTGAAGCCCACGGCAATGATGAACAGCAAACCGGCTGCCTCGACCAGAGTACAAAGCATATTGACCCACATACTCTCACGTATTCCGCGAAAGATCACCAAACCCACGATCAGGACAATGAGGATCGCGACCAGCTTCACCGGAAGATCCAGTCCCAGTCCCTTTCCCAGTGTCTCCGCCATCGCCTGCGAACCTGTCGCCATGCTCGTAAGGCCGCTCATGGTAACGCAGAGGCCTACGACATAGCTGAGCCATGGCATTCTGAGGGCACGCTGGGTGACATAAGCGGCACCACCCGCTTTCGGGTAGCGACTCCCGACACAGGCATAAGAAAGGCCGGTCAGCATCGCGACGATCATCGCGGCAAGAAAGGCGAGCCAGATCGCGTTGCCCAGTGAATCGGCGGCCCGTCCCACGAGGGCGTAGATTCCGGCACCGAGCATAGAGCCGAGACCGTAAAGCCCGATCTGCCAGGCTCCGATGGATTTACGAAGGGTGGGTGCTTGTTCAGTAGTCATGAATTTCTCAACAGGCGGCGGATGGACTGCCCCCCTGCCCCGCTCCCCCCACTTTGGCCGGTAGCGCCCTGATAAATCAATATCTTCTTTCGAATAATCAGCCAGTTGCCGTGGTTTTGGCCGGGTCACTTACCCCATTCCGCCGGCAACTCCAGGGACCATACTTCGTTTGAGAGGGGCTTGGCATGCCCTCCGGCGACCCAGAGTTTATCCTGGAAGACGAAGACCGAATGCTCGTGACGGGCTTTCCAGGTGGTTTTTGTCTCCAGCCGTTCCCAATGACTGCCATCAGCCGAGTGCCAGACATCAACGAAATTGTCATGCTCCTTTGACCAGCCGCCGATGACCCACATGCGATCACGATAGACGGCGGCGGAAAACCATAATCGAGGGGCCCATGGAGCCTCTGGCGTCTCGCACACCCAGTTGATCCCGTCAGACGAGGACCAGACATCGTTTTTGGCGTGAAATTCGGGCACGTAGTTTCCGCCGCCGAAAAGATAGATTTTCCCATTCAGCACGACCGCCTGATGGTAGGCCCGCGGCGACCAGGCCGCCTCAGCCACTTCGAGCTTCCAAGTTTTGCCGTCGGATGAGGACCAGACATCGTTCCTCAGGCTTTTCGCATCGCCAAAATAGTAATTCTCCGTTCCGCCGAGCATCCACATGCGGTCCCGGAACTCCACCGCACATCCGGCCAGCCGGGGGGTCCACCCCGCAGCGGCAGTGACCTGCTCCCATGCCACTCCGTCCCGGGTTGACCAAACCTGATTACTCGCCGAATGCCCCGGGAGACGGCCATTGAACCACCCTCCCATCATCCACATCCTGTCTTTGAAAGTTAGATTCACCGGCAGATCACTGTGTATCCAGGGAGCCAGGCCGCTCACCCGTTTCCACTCATGCCCATCCGGTGACGACCAAACATCGCGCGGTGGCGCCTCGAAAGACTGGAACCAGCCGCCCATGATCCAGAGCTGGTCCTGAAAGACATATTCCGCCTGCGAGTCTCTAGCCTGCCAGGCCCCTACCCCCTCCAACTTCCAGTCAGGGCTAATTGAACTCTCGGCCACTGCAGACGTTGCAGTTATAACCTCCAGAGTGATTACAGCAGCTAAAAATATATCGGTCTTCATTAAATAAAATGATCACGACCGAAAATAACCGCCAGTCGTTCACTGTCAGTGGGAATGATAAACGCTCACCTTTGCGGGCGGAAAATTTGTCCAGACGATACGTGAATCCACCGATCGAAAACGTTTATCCGGAGCCTGACCGTTCACAATCTGGTAGGAAAACTGAACCCACGGGGCTCCGGGCAGAAGCAAATTGGATATCTGATCGGCCAGAGTTTCAACCTGCCCCGGACCAAACACTTTCAACGGAAGGCTGGAAATAACCGCGCCGAATCGCTCCCCGGCGAACAGCTGATCCAGCTCCAGTGCGTCGCCAGCGATGATCCGGCTGCGGGGATACCGGGCGCTAAGGTAGTCGGCGAGCACCTCGGATTTCTCGACTGCGACGAGCCGATCCTCTTGAAGCCCCGCCGCGATCAACTCGGCCGTAACAATCCCGGTCCCCGGCCCGAGTTCAAGAATCGGGGCCGTCGTATCGTCAGGCAGCCAGCGGGCCATCACTCTACCGAGCGCCGGTGAACTGGGCCATATGGCTCCAATCTGCAATGGCGAACGGGCCATTTCGCTAAGGAACAAACGCAGGGAAGGTCGGACGGCTGACATAGTTGGTATCTCGGGTGGCGAGGCGGTAGAGTTAACTGTTACCACAGAAGAGGCTGAAGCGGCAGGCTGCAAGCAGCAAATTCGGAACCTCTATCGGCAGGAATTGATCACTTCTGACGAACTGGCCTTGAAATTCAGTATCGCTACGCAGATGCGTCTATTTTCCCAGAAAAGCGGCAAGTTGTTCGGCATCCGGCAGGATGTGTTCAAGAATGAGCTGCGCGTCATTATCATTGATCGCCTGAAATTCGAAATTCAGTCGTTCCCACTTCTGTTTCATCACTTCCTGGTGCGTCTTCCATTGCGCTTTCACTTCAGGGTCGGAATCGGAAGGAACTGTCGCTTTGTTTATGGCCTCCTCGACGGTGCCCCACTTCGAAAGGGTTTCAGCGCTTGCGTTTCCGGGAACAAACGGGAGACGACCCGCAAGTTCCGCCAGCATGTCTTCACGATCCGCTTCGCCCCGCATCTGCATATGCCCCCACATCGTACCGCCGCCGGAAACGATGTACATTCCCTCATACCAGGCATCGTTCCATTCCTTGATTACCTGCCTCCAGTTGTCGAGATCCAGCACGGAGAGCAGGCTTTTCTCACCAAGCTCGGATTCAGTCTGCAGTCGTTTCGCCACAGCATAAAATAGGGCGGCGCTGTCCAGGCCATTTTCACTCTCATCCTGAAGCTTCGCCGCAATTCCCTCGGGTCCCAGTTTGAGCGCCTCAGCCCGGGTGATAGGGGGAGTTGCGCCATCCTGAGCAAAAACAAAGTTCAGCGAGAGAATGACGATCAGGACAGCAAGAAGGGAGGAGCGCATATTTAACCGATTTATGAATTGATCTGGTGATTGTAGAGAAACGACAATGCGACGATACGGCAAGGAGGCTCTTCCTCAACCCTGCTGATTTGTCAACGACCCGAGAACCCTGAAATAAAAATGTTGACCCTGTAGAAAAAAGGGGAGTCTCGAGATCACGTCCTGTCCAATGAATGCTTTCCCCCTCCCTAGCCGAAGACAATTTCTCGCCGCCACCGCCACCGGCACCTCCATCGCCCTCGGCGCTCGCCTTCCCGCTGTCGCTGCCGCTCTCGATACGGGCCTGATTGCCTCCATCGAAACGACGACCCTGCGTCGGAACCGAGACGGATCAGAGGGCACAACCTGGTTTCACCCACGAGCCTGCATGATACCGCTGAACACGGGTGCGCCGCTCGCCTTCATGACCCTGCAGCCCATCTATGGATCCGACCACTTCGGCCCTGTCCATGAATCGTCGTCGACCGACAACGGAAGAACCTGGTCCGAGCCGCGACCCGTTTCTCCTCTGGGAAGAATTCCGGTCCCCGACCACGAAGGCCTCGAAGCCGGAGTCTGTGACGTCGTTCCCGAGTACCACCCGAAAACCCGAACGACCCTCGCTATGGGCCATGTCGTTTTTTACCGGGGGCCAAAATTCTCGCGGGTCGACCAGCTTGCGCGCTATCCGGTCTATGCTGTCCGCCGCGAGGATGGGTCGTGGTCGGAGCGAAAAATTCTCGAGTGGAATGACCCGAGAGGAAGCTTCATTTACACCAACAATTGCGGTCAACGCGTCACCCTGCCCGATGGCGACATCATCATGTCTTTGACTTTCGGCTCCGGAGAGATGGCCAGAATGGTCGCGGGGGTGCGCTGTGGCTTTGACGGCGAAACCCTGAAGATCAAGGAAGTTGGCCCCGCGCTCGTCAACAATAAGGGGCGCGGTCTCCTCGAACCTTCAGTGACAGAGTTCAAGGGACGCTTCTACCTCACGATTCGCGCTGAAGATGAGCGGGGTTATGTGAGTGTCAGTGAAGACGGTCTGAACTATCCACCACAAAAACCGTGGGCATGGGACGATGACGAACCACTCACTCTCTCGACGACTCAGCAGCACTGGCTAACCCATTCCGACGGACTT
>JAGNMT010000448.1 GCA_017991025.1 Verrucomicrobiales bacterium | reverse complement strand
CAACAGTATCCTCCGGCACTCGCCGCCGATTGCAGCATCGCCTGAAAAAGCAAAATCCATCACCCTTCATCCATATTCCGAATCCCGGGCTTGTCGAGTTGAGAAAGACGGCCCCTCTTCAAAAAACCGTTTGCCCTGCGATTTCGTTGCATTTGAAACCTTAGGCAAATGCGCGAATAAAACCCACCTCAAGAGCAAGCGACTCGTTCGCGTTGGTGTTTAGATTCACCCTCAAATCTTCGACCGCATCAAGCCTCCGGCTTAGTTCATCGATGGAAAACGTTGCCGCCAGCTTCCCCGTGGCCGGGGCGAACCCGGGAAGATCGAGGTGCCTCGAACCATGTTGCTGGCGCATCGCATCGCCGAGCCACATGACGAGAAACTCGATGAGGCGATTCCGGGTCTGAAGATATTCCGCCGCGGCAAGAGCCTTGAAGTATTCCTCACGCTGCTTGAGGTAGTCGCCTTCCGTCCGGTTCTTGTAATGCGCCACTTCCGCCCTTTCGGCGGCCTCATTCTGTTTCTCAAGCGCGGCTTTTTCCGACTTGAGAATGCCTGAAAACTCGGAGAGGAGACCGAGCGCACCTGAGAGTCCCCGACGGGCATTTAAGGCGTGTTGATTGAGCGCCTCAAGAAAGCTTCTTTCACACTCGCTCAGATCCGCCGGAACCGCCGCCCCCGTCAAGGTCACCCGGATACAACGGGAAAGGATCGTTTCGAGGAGCATCTCCGGACGGGCCGTGATAAGGAGTAGGCGGCTCGCCTGAGGCGGTTCCTCGAGGGTTTTCAGGAACGCATTTTCGGCCTCCGGTCCCATGCGGTCCGCATCGCGGATCACCGCGAATTTTGTCACCCCTGCGGGAGCGGCCATCTGCAGGGTATGCTCCACCGTTCGGATTGCGTCGACGGTGATACGACGTGACTTTGATTCAGGGCTGATGACGCTGGTCGTGCTCGACCTGAGGTCATCCAGACTCGTGGCTCCTTTCGCTTTGTCGGCCGGATTGACCATTTCGATCATGCGGATCGCGAGTTGCTCCTTGCCGCTGCCGGGCGGCCCCATGATCAAATAGGCGTGGGCAAGCCGTCCCTTGGCGTGGGCCAGTTCGAGCAATTCCACCGCTTTCTCGAATCTAAAACTCATTTGTCTACCGCGTCATCCGCTCTCTAAAGACCTGATCAATTCTGGCGGAAACCTCGTCAATTCCGACCGAGGCGTCAATCACAGCGATTCGTTCGGGTTCGCTGCGGGCAAGAGTAAGATACCCCTCCCGAACCGCCTCGAAAAAGGCAAGAGGCTGGGATTCCATACGATCCCCCACGGGCCCGCTTGAGTGCACCGCTCGGGCATGGCCGGTCGCCGCATCGAGATCGAGCAGAAGGGTAAGATCCGGGAGAGCGTCTCCGACCGCAAAGGCGTTGATGCGACGAACGGAATCCGTGTCGAGGCCGCGGGCGATTCCCTGATAGACCGTTGTTGAATCACAAAACCGGTCCGCCACCACCCATTTGCCAGCATCGAGGGCGGGAAGAATGAGCTCACGAACCAGTTGCGCCCGGCTCGCGGCAAAGAGAAGCAGTTCGCTTTCGTCCGTCAGATTGGCCGCTTCGGGGTCGTACTGGAGGAGATGGCGGATCTTTTCGCCCACCACGGTCCCGCCCGGCTCGCGGGTGAGAATGACCTCGCGCCCCTCTCCCCGCAGCATTTCGACAAAGCGCCGGATCTGCGTCGATTTGCCGCAGCCCTCCGAGCCCTCAAAACTGATGAATTTCCCGCGTTGCATCAAAGGTGATTCCATTTAAGAATGCTTAAGCGGATTGGTCCCGCAAAATCCCCCTTTCTTCAAACACGTATCCCATGTCCAGTTCAACTGAAATCGCCTTCGGATCCCGCGATGACCGCGTCGCGCTCGAAAAAGGACTCACGTTTTCCCCGAAGTTTGATGAAAACGGGCTCATCGTCGCGATCGCGCAAGACGCCGACACCAACGAGGTCCTTATGGTCGCCTACATGAACGAGGAATCCCTCCGCCAGACCCTCGAAATCGGCGAGGCCGTCTATTTCTCCCGCAGCCGTCAGCAACTCTGGCACAAGGGAGCCACCTCGGGCCACACGCAGACCGTGGAAAAGATTCTCACCGACTGTGACCAGGATGCCCTCGTCCTCAAAGTTCGCCAGCACGGCCCGGGCTGCTGCCACGCCGGATATCGATCCTGCTTTTACCGAAATATACAGAAGCCGGGCAACCCCGTAGCCTTGGGTCAGGAAATCCCCGACCAATCCTACGACCCGGACAAGGTCTACCATTAAGAGGATCTCCGTCTCATACCCCCGAAATCCCGTTCGCAAAAGATCCCCAGCTAAAAGGCTACAGAGCTAAAGGCTAAACAGCTAAGTTGCTTCCCCATGAAATCCCTCTGGTCCGATTCCGACGCCCGCAAATATAAAGGCCCTCTCGCAAAGCGGGTTTACACCTCCCGCCTCCTCGGGGCGAATCCGGAACTTGTCCTCCATGGAGGAGGAAACACCTCCGTGAAAATTTCGGAGAAGGATTTCTTTGGTGACTCCGTCGATGTCCTCTACGTGAAAGGTTCGGGATGGGATCTCGGCACGATTGAAGCCGCCGGTTTCGCTCCGGTCCGGATGAATGCCCTGCTTAAAATGGCGAAACTCGGGACCCTCGGCGACGCCGAGATGGTCAAACAGCAGCGCGCCGCCATGCTCGATCCGGGAGCACCGAACCCGAGCATCGAGGCCATCCTCCACGCCGTGATCCCGCAGAAGTTCGTCGATCATACCCATGCCAACGCCATTGTTGCCCTGACCAATCACAAGGACGGGCGGAAAACGATCGAGGATCTCTACGGAGACCGCGTCGCAATTATTCCCTACGTCATGCCCGGATTCGATCTCGCGAAGGCGGTCGTTGAGGCGCTCTCGAAAGTGGATCCCTACAAACTTGAGGGACTCATCCTCATGAACCATGGCATCTTCACAATGCATGACGATGCCCGGAAAAGTTACGAGCTCATGATCGAACTCGTCACCAAAGCAGAGATCCTGCTCTCGAGCCGTCTCGGCAAATCGTTCTCCTTCCCCAAAGCGAAAGCGAAGGAAGATCTCCTTGGCCTGTCCCTCATCCGCAAGCAGGTCTCCGCGCTGCGCGGCGTTCCCGTGATCGCCTCCCTCGATCAGTCGGATGAGGCGGTCGGCTTTGCGAGCCGCAAGGACGTCGCCAAACTCGCCACTCGCGGTCCCCTCACCCCCGATCACACCATCCGCACGAAACGTGTCCCGGCGGTGATCGGAGCGGACTCCGGCAAATCCCTCGCGAAGTTCGCGGACGAGTACGAGGCTTATTTTGAGAAATACAACAAAGGTGAAACCATGCTTCCCCCCGATCCCCGCTGGGCGGTCTGGCAGGGTCATGGAGTGATCAGCTTCGGCGCGACCGAGTCCGAGGCAGGCGTCCTTCGCGACATTGTCACCCACACCTGGCACACCATTCAACAGACCGAAGCGGCCTTCGAAGGAGGCTGGAAGGCTCTCCCCGCCGGAAAACTTTTTGAGATCGAATACTGGGAACTTGAGCAGGCCAAGCTGAAAAAGAGCGGCCACGCCCCCACCCATCAGGGTAAGGTCGCCATTGTGACAGGGTCGGCTGCTGGGATCGGCTTCGCCTGCGCCGCTTCGCTGGCCCACTCCGGAGCCAAGGTCATCGGCATCGACCTGAGCCCCGAGATTGAAGAGCAAATGGCAAAGATCGGCGGGATCGGCATCGTCGCCAATTTGACCAACGAGGAGAAGGTCAAGGAAGCGGTCGAGGGTGTCGTGCGTCAGTTCGGAGGTCTCGACATCCTCGTGAGC
>JAGNMT010000447.1 GCA_017991025.1 Verrucomicrobiales bacterium | reverse complement strand
CTCTTCGGAAGTTGGGGTGGCCATGGGGCTAACACCGTCATTGGCGAGGGACCCGTTTTCTACGGAGCGCATGGCAAGGTCACCGGCGATACGATCCATCTCGACGGCGGTACCGCGCAATCCCTGAGCGCTCTCTACGGGAAAGAGGCCCCGGCCACACTGAAGGAAAAACATTTCCCGCTCGGTCTCACGAACGACTTCGCCCTCGCCCAGCTCGACTGGCTCCGCGCCGTCGAACGCGGAGGACAGCCCGAATGCTCCGGTGCCGAAGGCCTTCGCGACCTCGCCTGCGCCTACGCTGTCGTCGAATCCAACCTCGCCCAACGTACCGTCACCATCGAAGAAGTCGAATCCGGTTCCCTGCGAGCCTATCAAAAGCCCATTGACGAACGCTTTGGCCTTCTGCCCTGAATTCCTTAACACCTGAATCCCTCAATCCCTTTTTCCATGCACCATATCGCTACCCTCGGACTTCATCACGATCACGTCTGGAGCAATCTCGAACAACTCGTCGCGACGGGGCGTGCCGAACTGGTCGCGGCGGCTGACACCGATGCGGAGCTGCTCGCCAAGTACCGGGATCGCTTTCCCGGCAAGACCTACGAGTCCTACGAGGAACTGCTCGACAACGAGGACCTCACTGCCGTATACATCTTCGGTAGCAACCGGCTCAGCGAAGATCTCACCGTGATGGCCTGCGAGCGCGGTCTCCACTGCCTCGTCGAAAAGCCCATGGCCGCCACTCTCGACGGAGCCGAAGCCATGCTTGCCGCCGCGGAGGAGAACGGCGTTCGGCTCATAATCAACTGGCCCTTCGCATGGTGGCCGCAACTTCGCCACGGCATCGCGATGGCGCAGGCGGGGGAGTTGGGGCAGCTCTGGCAGGTCAAATACCGCGCCGCGCATCAGGGACCGGTCGAGCTGGGTTGTTCAAAACAATTCTGCGAATGGCTCTACGATGAGGAACTGAACGGAGCCGGCGCGCTGATGGACTACTGCTGCTATGGAGCGGTCCTCGCTGATGTCTTGTTAGGGCGTCCCGATGCCGTCACCGGTGTGTGCATCAACACTGGTCTCAAGCCCGATCTTACCCTCGAGGACAACGCGATCCTCGTCCTCACCTATCCTCACGCCCTCGCCACGAGCGAAGCGAGCTGGACCCAGATCGGAAAGATGACGAGCTACAGCACGACCCTCTACGGCAGCAAGGGAACGCTTCTCATTGAGCCGGATCACCATGGTCGTATCTTCCTCGCCACGGCAGAGCATCCCGACGGCATCGAGCTCACCGTGCCGCCCCAACCCGACCACCTCGCCAACTCGGCGACCCATTTCCTGGCCGCCATCGAAGATCCCGGGTTGGAGATTCACCCCCTCTGCGAAGCCGGCAACGGACGTGATGCCCAATGGATACTTGAAGCGGGACTGGAGGCGGCGGGGTGAGCGGCTGTTCACTTGGCTTTGAAATAGGGCCGGTCGGAGCAGATGCCGTGATCGCCTGGCCGCCATTGAGACAGCTTCATCTTGACAGAGACAGGAGCGGTGGTGTGCAATGGTGCAATGGATTCAGAGGAAAAATCGGAGAAGCAAATGTCCATTGCCTGGATCATTCTATTGATCATCGGAATTCCAATCGTAGCAATTCCAGTCGCACAGAGCTTCATGCCCCGATACAATGGGATTGCTGAGCGCTCGCCGCGAGTCAAAGCAGTAACTCAGGTCAAGCAGTTGCTATTTGCTTGCCGAACCTACGCCGCCGACTTCGAAGGCGTCTACCCGGAATCGCTTGCGATTCTCTACCCGGATTACATTGATGACGAATCATTCTTCTCCGTGCGAGACATTGACGGCATTCAAATTCCGATGATCTATCACCCGGGTTTCAAGGTTACGGCCCCTCCTGACAACGTGCTTATTGAGAGCCCATTGACAATCAAAGGAAAGAAAGTCATTGGCTATGTCAATGGAAGTGTCGTCGAGGTTTCCGCCAAGTGAAACGCAGGTGCTTGGAGTGGAATGGCACGGGATTATGGCCATGTTTCAGAGTCCAACCGGCCTTGCGCTGATTCTGGCGCGAAGCTCGGTAGGGACGGTTCGATGAACCGTCCGCCGATTACTAAAACGACGTCCATCGGCGGACGCCCCGGCGGTGCGTCCCTTCCGGGGGGGGGGGATTCGAGACGCTCACGTCTCGACGAGGATCACGTGTTGTCCCCGCGTCCCGTGCGTTGCAAATAGAACTCGCTCCCGAGCAAACCCTATCTATCCCCAGGCCCGACCCTCTTAACTCACCTCCCGCGAGGGCCCTCCATTGACGCGATGCCGTGCCTCCCCTGCGTTGCTCACTCAGGCTGAATTGTTTACTATTCCCGGATTCCCAGATGAAGCCGTTTTCCCATCATGCCCTTTTCCCGGCATTGTTCTTCTCGGCCCTGACCTTGCAGGCAGGAGGGATCTCGACGGAGCAGCGCGATTTTTTTGAAAAGAAGATTCGTCCGGTGCTGGACTCCCAATGCTACGAGTGCCACGCCAAAGGGGCGAAAAAGATTGGAGGAAAGCTGCTCCTCGACTCACCAGCGGCTCTCCAAAAAGGCGGCGAATCGGGAGCACCTATCGTCGCAGGGAAGCCTGAGGAGAGTCTCCTCTTTCGTGCCCTGCGCCACGAGAATGACCTCGAAATGCCGCCGGAGAAACCCCTGCCGGAGGCAGTCATCGCCGACTTCTCCCGCTGGATAAAAATGGGTGCCCCCGACCCACGCGAAACGGCTCCCACCCCGGAAGGTTCGATCACCGATCGGCAGTACAAAGAGGGGGATCTCTGGTCGTTCACCGCTCCGGAGAAACCATCAGTTCCGCAAGTCCGTGACACGAGTTGGTCACGCGATGAGATTGATCGTTTTGCCCTCGCTACGATGGAGTCTCATGGCCTGCAACCGGCACCTGATGCTGATTCTCGCGCGCTCGTTCGACGGCTTTACTATGACCTCATCGGCATGCCGCCGACCTACGCCGAAGTGCGGCTTTTTGAAGCGGCGTTCCTCGTGAATCAGGAGGCCGCGATCGAGAGACTCGTCGATGGGCTGCTCGACTCACGACATTTTGGCGAGCGCTGGGGTCGGCACTGGCTCGATGTCGCCCGATACGGTGAATCAAATGGCAACGACGGTCTCAGTCGCAATCCCACCTTTCCCCATGCCTGGCGGTATCGGGATTATGTCATTGATGCCTTCAACCGCGACCTACCCTACGACCGATTCGTCACCGAGCAGATAGCGGGGGATCTCCTCAAGGCCGATTCTCCGGAGGAACGCGACCGCCAGCATATTGCAACCGGATTTCTCGCTCTCGGAGCGAAGCCGGCGAAGGCCATGAACGATAATTTTGAAATGGACGTCGTCGCCGATCAGATCGAAGTCGTCGGCACCGGCCTTCTCGGGCTGAGCATCGGGTGTGCCCGCTGTCACGATCACAAATTTGATCCCATCCCGACCCGTGATTACTACGCAATGGCCGGATTTTTCACGAGTTCGGAGACTCTCTGGGGCGTCGCAGGAAATGAAAAGCTGACGGCACCTCCGACCGATCTTCATGTCCTCCAGGCGGCATCACGAGCGCTGCCTCCCTTCGGATTTGTTGAAACGGTCCTCGTGATCGAATCAAATACTGGCGTGGCCCTCAAGGCCCCGCCGTCCAAATGGGCTCCGGGTACTCCGCTGGCAATGGGGATGCGTGATCGCAAGGAACCGGCAGACTGTAAAATCAATCTGAAGGGGGAATCAAAGCAGGTCGGCGAGTCCGTCCCGCGAGGCTTTTTAAGTGCGGTTAAGTCTAACAAAAGCATAATAATTAGTCCAACAACGAGTGGCCGA
>JAGNMT010000446.1 GCA_017991025.1 Verrucomicrobiales bacterium | reverse complement strand
CGCGAGGGTGGTTTTTCCGACACCGGGCGGACCCTCGATGAGAGCATGACCTCCGGCGAGAAGCGAGGCGATCAATTCATAGGTCGCGGTCTCTGCTCCAAGGACAGACCCGTTTAGGTGGTTTTGCAGGGCTTTGAGCGACGCGTCCAAAATTTTCCCTTCTCGAGGTTACATTTTCTCCGTCGTCCGAATCCCGAGCAGCCCGAGACCGCATCGGAGGACACGTCCGGTCAGTTCGCAGAGCGCGAGCCGGGTCTGTCTGATTTCACCTTCCACTTTCAACACGGGGCAGGCCTCCCAGAACTGGTGATAGGTCGTTGCGACCTCGTAGAGGTAGGCTGCGAGGGAATTCGGACGAAAATCGTCGAGCACCGTGGGCACGATCTCGGCGAACTGTGCCAGCTTGAGGAGAAGGTCTTTTTCCGCCTCCTCGGTCAAGGTGAGCGATCCGCCTGTTTCATAGGGGCTCCCGAGCTTTCGGAAAATCGCCCTCGTCCGCACGTAGGCGTTGAGGAGGTAAGGCGCGGTATTGCCCTTGAGACTGAGCATGGTGTCCCAGTCGAAAATGTAGTCCGTCATGCGGAACTGGCTCAATTCCGCATACTTCACCGAGCCGATGCCGATGACTTCGGCGATCTCCGTTTTCTCGTTCGCCGGCAGGTCGGGATTTTTTTCCTCAATGATCAACATCGCCCGGTCCACTGCCTCGGAGAGCACGTCGGCGAGTTGCACCGTGTCACCGGATCGGGTCCGCAGCATCTTGCGGTCTTTTCCGAGGATGCTGCCGAAGGGAACAAACTGGAGGTCAGCGGTCTGTCCCCGCCTTGCGGAAATACTGAAAATCTGGTCAAAATGCAACTGCTGGGGTGCTCCCACGACATACCAGATCGCTTCGGCGCCGAGTTCGCTGATGCGGAAATCGATCGTGGCGAGATCGCTCGTGGCATAGAGGAATCCGCCGTCCGATTTGCGGATCAGAGCGGGCTTGTCGGCGAGCTTTTCATTGTCGCGGAAGAAGACGCAGATGGCCCCCTCCGACGCTTCGGCGACGCCCGTCGCGATCAGTTCGTCGACGAGCGGCGCGAGGCGGTCGTTGTAATAACTTTCCCCGAACCAGTGGTCGAACGTGACATCAAGACGATCGTAGATTTTCTGGAGTCCCTGCTTCGAGAGCTCGACGCAGCGCTGCCAGATCGCGAGATTCTCCGCGTCGCCCTGCTGGAGTTTAACCAGCTCTGACTTGCAGAGATCGAGGAGGGCGGCGTCCTCCTTCGCTTTGGCATTGACCTCGCGGTAAATGCGGAGGAGTTCGGGGATCGGGTCGGCTTCTAATGCCGATTCATCGAGCAGGTTTTTCCAGCCCCAGAGGATCATGCCGAACTGCGTGCCCCAGTCGCCGATGTGGTTGTCGGTAATGACATGGTGCCCGAGAAATCGAGCGACCCGGGTGAGGCAGTCGCCGATGATGGTGCTCCGAATGTGGCCGACGTGCATCGGCTTCGCCACGTTGGGAGCGGAAAAGTCCACGACGATGGTCTTTGGTGAGGCCACCGGGGTGACCCCGAGGTGCTCTTCGTCGGCAATAAGCTGAACCAGTTTCGCCGTGAGCGCTGCTGTTTTGAGCCGGAAATTGATAAACCCCGGTCCGGCGATTTCCGGCTTTTCGCAAAGTTCCCCGCCGTCAAAGGCGTTGGCGATGGCCGTGGCGACTTCACGGGGATTCCGTTTCAGTTCTTTGGCGAGGATCATCGCGGCATTCGACTGATAGTCCCCGAACTGACGGTTCTGTGTTTGATCGATCTTCGCCCGAAATCCTTCCGGGAGATCTCCGGAGAAATCCGTCCGCGAGAGCGCGTCGCTGAGTTTTGCCGTGAGTTGCTCTGCAAAGTGGAAGGACATGATCAAAAAAGGCTGGTCGGGGAGGGCTGAGATCAGCCCGAATCACAAGAGGGAGAAGGGGCGAAGTGTCGAGCATAAGCACAGGTGACGGCGGATCAAGGCAGTTTTTCGGGGTTGATGCTTTACATTCCCGCGTTCGACGCTCCATTAAAAAACTTCGTCCTTCCCGCCGATGATCCCTCGTGTCCTCTTTGTCTGCACTGGAAATGTCTGCCGCAGCCCCATGGCTGAGGGTTTTCTTCGTCATATGGCGAAAAAGGAGGGGCATGATATCGAAGTCGGCTCGGCCGGGATCGGGGCGATGGACGACATGTCCCCGAGCCGGAATTCGGTGATCTCGATGAAGGAGGAGGGCATCGACATCTCCCGGCAACTCAGCCGCATGCTGACGCCGGAGATGATGGCGGATTACACCCATGTTTTCGGACTTGGCACCGGTCACGTCGACGCGATTCGCAGCTATTTTCCGGAAGCCCAGGAGAAAACCTTCGTCCTCCGTGAATTCGTCGCTGACGAGGGCTTCGATCTTGAAGTGCCCGACCCCATCGGTGGCGATCTCGACGAATACCGGCTCACCCGGAATCTCATCAAAGAGGCGATGCCCTCCATTTTGCGTTTTGTGACGACAGGCGATCCCTCCAAGCCGGATGATTGAGCGCCGGAAGGTTCCCGTTAAGTTGTTTTGACAATCCGCGTCTCCCGATCTAGCTAACGCATCGTAGACATCCCCGTAAGCGACTATTTCCCTATTTATTTATACAGAACATGGAGAAACCCACTCTCATCATCGGCACCGATCACGGTGGTTTTGAACTGAAAGAAGCTGTCCTGAGCCATCTCAAGGGCAAAGGCTACGATGTTGAGGACGTCGGCTGTTTCTCGAAGGAATCCGTTGATTATCCTGATTACGCCGCGCTCGTGGCAGGCGCCGTGGCGACGGGGCGGAAAGATCTCGGCATTCTCTGTTGCACTACCGGCATCGGCATGTCGGTCGCGGCGAACCGGTATGCCGGCGTTCAGGCGGCGGTCGTTATGAATCCCGATCTCGCGGCGAGGACCCGGGTGCACAACGACACGAATGTGCTCTGTCTCGCCGGCGATTTCACCAGTGGCCCCGAGGGAGCCGCCATCGTGGACGCCTGGCTCGGGGCCTCTTTTGAAAGCGGAGGCCGTCACGAGCGCCGGGTCAGGAAAATGAACGCCTGTGGCGTGCCCGTGAGCGCACCCCATGTCGCGGTGACCGATCCGGCCATCTTTCACGTCATCGAGGAGGAAGCGGCCCGCCAGAGTGGCAACATCGAGCTCATCGCGTCGGAGAATTTTGCCTCCAAAGCCGTTCAACAGGCTCAGGGAAGCTGCCTCACCAACAAATATGCCGAGGGATATCCCGGCCGCCGCTGGTATGGCGGTTGTGAGAACGTGGACAAGGCCGAGACGCTCGCGATCGAGCGGGCGAAGGAGCTTTTCGGGGCGAAATTTGCCAACGTGCAGCCACACAGCGGATCGCAGGCGAACGCTGCGGTCTATTTCAGCGTTCTTGATCCCGGTGACAAGATTCTCACGATGGATCTCGCCCATGGCGGCCACCTCACCCACGGTCACTTTGCGAACTTCTCCGGTAAACTCTACGAAGTGAAGCACTATGGCGTCTCCGTCGAGAACGAAACGATCGACTACGACAAACTCGCTATCATCGCGAAGGAGTATCAGCCGAAGATGATCACCGCCGGGGCTTCGGCCTATTCGCGCATCATCGACTTCCCCCGTATGCGTGAGATCGCCGATTCCGTCGGGGCTTATCTCTTCGTCGACATGGCGCACATCGCCGGACTCGTTGCTGCCGGGGTGCATCCGTCGCCACTGGAACACGCGCACTTCGTGACGACGACAACGCACAAGAGCCTGCGTGGCCCCCGCGGTGGCCTCATCCTCACGAATGATGAGGACCTCGCGAAAAAAATCGATTCCATGG
>JAGNMT010000445.1 GCA_017991025.1 Verrucomicrobiales bacterium | reverse complement strand
CGGTTTTGCTCCGTAACTGCGAAGCGCCCCTTCCAGCTTTTCGGCTGCGGCAAAAAACAACGGTCCTTCAAATCGGAAAAGCACCACCCCCTCGGGCACCTCCTTGCCCCTGAGTGAGTTTGAACCATCAAACTCGGGATCGCTCTGCGGCGTGAGGGTCCCGACAGAACTCACCTCCTCCATGCGACGCACAAAGAGGATTACCGCGATCATTAGCCCCACGCCCACTCCGATCGTTAGATCGAAGATCACCGTCATGGCAAAGGTCAGCGCCATGACCAGGAAATCAGCACGCGCACCGTGCCACAATTCGCCAAAGGTGTCCCACTCCGCCATGCGGATCGCCACCGCCATTAGAACGGCGCTGAGCGTGGCGAGCGGGATGTATCCTGCAAAGGAACCGGCGACAAAGACAAAGACCAACAGCACGCAAGAATGCACCACGCCGGAGAGAGGTGAGCGTGCTCCGCCGCGAATGTTTGCCGCCGTACGGGCGATCGCACCGGTGGCGGCGAATCCACCAAAAAAGGGAGTGACGATGTTGGCAAGCCCCTGGCCGATGAGCTCGGAGTTGGAGTCGTGCCGGGTATCGGTCATGCCGTCCGCGACCGTCGCGGAAAGAAGACTCTCAATCGCCCCGAGAGCGGCAATGGTAAAGGCAGGTCCGGCCAGATCGCGAAGCAGTTGAAGCGAAACCAGCGGAAGGTGGAATCCGGAAAATCCGGAGGGAAAGGCGCCGAACTTCGATGCAATCGTCGAGACATCGCTCCATCCCTGCCACCAGACGAGCAGCGTTCCGACCAGCACTGCCACCATCGCCCCCGGGATGCGGGCGAGACGTTTCGGCCAGAAGAGAGCGATCAGAAGGGATATCCCGCCGGTCACCACGACCTGCCATCGCATCGCCTGCAGGTGCGAGACAGTCTTCCAGATTAACTCCGGTAAATGGGGCGGACGGTCCTCGAGGGTGAGTCCGAAAAATTCAGGCAACTGACTGACAAAAATGATCACGGCAATTCCGGAAGTGAAGCCCGCAATCACCGGATACGGAATATAACGCAGGAGAGCCCCGAGCCGGAGCGCCCCCATCACCACCAGCAGCACCCCGGCCATCAAAGTGGCGACGAGCAACCCCTGATAGCCATGCACTGCCACTATGCCCGCCAGAACCGGGACAAAGGCCCCGGTCGGACCGGCGACTTGAAACCGCGAACCACCGAACAGAGCAACGACAAGCCCGGCCACAATGGCGGTCCAGAGTCCTTGACCGGGATTCTCGGCACCCGAAGCAATCCCAAAGCCGATCGCGAGCGGCAGGGCAATGACGCCGACCGTCAGACCCGATCCCAGATCGCTGACGAAATCTGATCTCTGGTAACCGGCGAAGCCATTCCTGGCCACGGGGCTGTATCTGGCGATCCAATTGGACATGTCAGAGAAACGAACACCGTTAACTCTCCTCATGCTATGACTTTATTAGCCAAACGACTTTCATTTTCCCCGGACACCTCACGCGAAAGACAGGTCTTAATCAATCCGCACCGCCGCGCAGGTCATTTCCAGGACACGCCAGAGCGCCTGACCAGTTAAAGTTCCCTCATGAAAGCTGGTCGCCGGGATGGGCTGCCAGTTCGTGCGGTCGCTGGTGGGTGGCGGTTGAGGAATACGGGTAAGACTTTCGTCATACTGCTGATCCTTGCCCCCGAGCTTGTAAATCACGAGATCGAGCGAGGGCACGACAAACAGGCAGAACCCGCCGGCACCACTTTTCCAAAAGGCATCCCGCGGCGCGCCGGCGACATGGCCGTCGGCGTTGTGCTCGAACTGGAGACTGAAAGGAGTGTGCAAATTGTATGGGCTTGGTGTCTGGCACTTTCGAATGTAGTCGGCCGGCACGAGCTGCTGGTCTTTCCATTTGCCCTCGTGAGCGAGGCAATAGCCAAAACGCATCACGTCGGTCGCGTGCAGGGCCGTGCTTCCGGCACCGTTGGCGTGAGCCATCACCACATCACCCCGATAAAGACAATAATTCCAGGCGCCCCATCCCTGAGGTTTAGCGAGGCGCTCCTGAATGTAGTCCTTCAGTTCCATGCCACTGACATTACGCAGCAAGATGCTCGCAATGTGAGGAGAAGGCGAAGAATACGAATAGCCGGCTCCGGGATCGCACCACAGCGGCACGACGATCGAGGATTCGTCGATTTTACTGACGTCCTGGCCTTTTACTGGCTTCAGCATCTGAGGTTTCGGGTCACCCTTTACATAACCGGTCGGCGTCTGGCCTTCTCCCCAATAACCGGCAGTCATGCAAAGGAGCTGCCCCAGCGTGATGTTCGCCTTTCGCGGGTCATTAAGCGGAAACGCCTGTGGCAGATACTTTTCCGTAAAAACCTTTGTATCGAGACCGTCCGGGATCTTTTCCTTGAACTCGTCGAGCATGATCCCGCAGGCGATACTGCAGAAGGCCTTGCCGGTGGACGCCATGTCCGGATTGGCGTTGCGACTGGCCCTGCCAAAATACCGCTCGAAGACGAGGTAACCCTTTCGGACCACAAGCAATCCACCATTACCGGTCGAACGCTCCGTGATGGTGTAGGCTGGCTCGAGCTTCGACACATCCATCCCTGCCAGCGCGCGCGCCGCTTCCACCGTTTTCGCCTCCCGCCAACCGCCTCCGGCATCTGAGGGCGGGAAGTAAGCATCGGCAGCATGAAGCACCGATGAAACAAAAAACAGTGAGGCGAGAAGTCGGGTAGTCATACGATCCCCCTAACGACAGGGCGGAGAGACATCCTAGCAGCTTGTCCGCCCAAAACAATCCTCTTTGCGCCTCTTTGCGCCTCTTTGCGCCTCTTTGCGCTGGATTGATACTCGCTCCGGTTTGTCCGGCGAAAACAGATAGCCCCCGTCCCCAAGTGGTCGCCGCCACACGCGAACACACCCTTGCAGCGAGCTCTCGCATCTGGCATCTTCCCCGAATGCATCGTTCAATCCTGCCTCTTTTTTTCGCGGTCACCCTTAGCTCTCTCACCGCTGAGGATTTTCTGGTTGAAGATGGCCTCACCGTCACTTCCGCCCTTGCGCCGGGTCTTATCAGTCATCCGGTCATGGCGACCTTCGATGATAGAGGCCGACTCTTTGTCGCAGAGAATGCCGGGGTCAATCTCGACAAGGCAGCACTCCTGAAGGAACTGCCAAACTCGGTCCGAATGCTTGAGGACACGAACGGTGACGGAATCTTCGATAAAGCGACGGTTTTCGCCGACAAGCTCACCTTTCCGCAGGGAGCGCTCTGGGTCTACGATTCACTCTATGTCATGTCCCCTCCAAGCCTCTGGCGTTTTGCGGACGAGGATGGCGACGGTCGCGCCGAAGTACGAGAGGAAATCGCAACCGGCTTTGATTTCACGGGGAATGCCGCTGATGTGCACGGTCCTTTCCTGCATCCGAACGGACGCCTTTTCTGGTGCCACGGGCGCAAAGGATTTGCGATTCCAGACAATGACACGGGCCAAATCATGGAAACCGGAAAAAGCGCCCGGATCTGGTCGTCGCAATTGAGCGGTGGCGAAGTCGAGTCTTTTGCGGGAGGGGGAATGGATAATCCGGTGGAAATTGACTTCACCGATGAAGGGGAAATCGTCGGCACGGTGAATCTTTTCTACGGTCGCCCGCGGGGAGACACGCTGACCCACTGGGTTTACGGAGGGGCCTACCCGCGATTTGACCAGGGACTCGTTCTCGAAGAGTTCCGGAAAACGGGGGAGTTGCTTCCTCCTGTTCACAATTTCGGTCATGTCGCCGTCTCGGGGATGACCCGGTATCGGAGTGGTGCCTTCAATCCCGCGTGGACCGATGGATGGCTCGTGACCCATTTCAACAC
>JAGNMT010000444.1 GCA_017991025.1 Verrucomicrobiales bacterium | reverse complement strand
ACATCCCCCAGGCGGAAGCGGTCTGCATTCGACTCACGAAAGGCAATCGCTTCAAGAATCTTCTCCGCCGTCTTTTTCCCGAACCCCGCCAGCATGGCGACTTCACCTGACTCGCAGACTTCCTTAAGCCGGACGACCGAGTCAACCCCGAGGGAGTCATAGAGCACTTTGATCTTTTTCGGGCCGAGCCCCTGAATCTTAAAAAGATCAAAAAGACCTGCCGGGAATTCCGATTTTAGATTCTCATAGTAGCCCAGCGTTCCGGTGGAGGCGAGTTCGTGCAACTTCTGCTGAAGCGCCTCGCCTATCCCTTTGATTCCCTTTAAATCACCTTCCCTGGCCCGCGCGACGATGTCGCCCGGAAACTGCGTCACCGTCTCCGCCCCGCTCCGGTACGCCCTGATCTTAAAAGGGTTTTCACCCTTCAATTCAAGAAGCAGGGCGATCTCCTCCAACGTTTCGGCTAAAATTTCCCGGGTCATATTCCTCCCCTGAGACTAGGTCGGGGCGACCCGCACCGCCACCGTTTTCATCCGGCCCGGAGGCGGAAGACGCTCAGGAGCCAAACGTCTCCTCATACAACGGCTCAACGATTCCTCCCGATCTGCAAAAAGCACTTTTAAATCCGTGAAATTTTCCAAGTTGTCCTTATAATACCGGTTCGAGAAGCAGGGGAGCTGAATTTCCTGTTTCTGCTGCCCCCAGCCATCTATGAGCAATCGTTACGAAATCCGCGAACAAATCGGTAAAGGTGGTCTTGGAGCTGTCTACAAAGCCCTTGATACTCAGCTTCAGCGGGAGGTGGCGATCAAAAGGGTTCTCTCGACCGATCAGGCGAACGAGAAAGAGGTCAAAGAGGCCGCCGATAAGCTGATCGCCGAAGCCAAGACGCTCTCGAGCCTCAATCATCCCAACATTGTGACCGTATTCGATGTCGGGCAGGATGAATCCGGCGGTTTTGTTGTCATGGAACTGCTCAAGGGGGAAACGCTCGACGAGACGGTCGAACGCGGCGTGCTCACCCAGGAAGACTTCACCGAAGTCGTCTACCAGACGATGGAGGCCTTGATCGCCGCCCAGGCCATTAACGTCATTCACCGCGACATCAAGCCAACCAATATCATGATGGTGTGGCAGGCCTCGGGGAAATTCCAACTCAAGATTCTCGACTTCGGTCTCGCTAAATTCAGCCGCTCCCCCTCAGTGCAAACCATGGATCAGGAGGAGTCGGTGATGGGTTCCATCTTCTTCATGGCCCCCGAGCAATTCGAGCGGGGGGAACTTGACGCCCGGACCGACCTTTACCAGATGGGCTGCGTCTATTACAACGCGCTCACAGGCCAATACCCTTTCAACGGCGAGACCGGTCCGCAAGTCATGAACGCCCACCTTCAACACAAGGTGATCCCCCTGGAGCAGATCCGCCCCGACCTCTCACCGTCGATCTGCCAATGGGTGATGTGGATGATCAATCGCGATATCAAACACCGCCCCGCCGATGCCCGCGACGCCTTGAAGCACTGGCCGCGCAAGCCGGAGCCTCCCGGTGCAAAGCCCGTCGAAGTCCTCCCGATCGAAGCGACTCCGGAAATCTCCACCGGCGAAGTGACGATCGTAAAGGCAGGCAGTCAGGCTTCGGCTCCGCCAGCCCTTATCGTTGCTAAACCCACCACCAGCAATACCCCGCTCGCGAAACGAGCCGACACCGGTACCACCACCGGAAGGCTGAAAACCGGGGCCGCCACCGGAATGCTGAGGCCCGGGGGTAGCACCGACAAAAACCAGAAACCGGGTACCGGCACTGGAACCGGCTCTGGAACCCGCACTGGAACCGGCAGTAGCAGTAAAGCTGCCGGTCAAAGCGCTGCAGCCACCGGCGGCGCGGGACGCCCGAATGTCCGCAAGACACCTGAAACAAAACCCAACCATAAGATCAAGTGGATCGCCCTCGCGAGCACCATCTCCGCCATTATCATTTCCGTAAGTATCAATTCCTGGAGGAAGGGCAACGCCAAAGATCGTGAGGCCCGCATCGTCGAGTTATCTTCAGCAGAGACGCCCACGGGAACCGCAGCCGACATCGACCTCGCCGTCGACTTTCTTCGCGAAAAAGGAACGTCACTCTCCCTCAAAGGCGATGCTTATAAAGTTCTTGAGCGATTGGAAGGCTCGGGTATCAGCGAGAAAATTCACGAGGAACTGAAAAAAGCCGACTCCATTCCGCTAAGGATTCGCCTCTCACAGGCACTCGCTGAGCGCAACTACACGCCCGCGGTGCCGATGATGATCGACTCGTTCAAATCCGCCTCAAACGACGATCAAAGAGTCCAGTTGTTAAATTCTGTCCGTTCCATTGCCGACCTCAAGAGCATCAACGAAATCCTCGGTGCCCTCCGGGCTGATCACAGCCTTCAGGTGCGGGCTGCATTTGAAGACACCGTTCTCGCGGTCCTCCGCCAGGGAGGGGAGACCGACGCGGTCGTCGAATCCATCCTCACCAAAGTCTCAACAACGAGCGGCAACGAGCGCAAGAGCCTCTTCCGCATCCTCGGTGTCCTGGGAGGAGAAAAGGTTAAGACTCGTCTTGCCAGCATCTACACCAAGAAGGGGGATCAGGAATATCAGCGCGATGCGTTGATCGCGTATCTCAACTGGCAGAACCGCTCCGTCATCGGCGAAGTTGAATCTATCATCCAGACCACTGGAGATGCCGCACTCAAGACCGGCGCGCAGAGAGCCTATATCCGCCTGTCGACCTTGCCCGGGCCGGAACCCCTTGCCGAGCTGGTTCCACTCTGGCGGAAATCATTCGAGATGGCCACCAATCCGAACGAAGCAAGGAAGTTGATCTCGGCTCTCGTCGAATATCCCGGCCCGGAAACACTCGCCCTCTTGAAAGAATGGGAAGGGCACAAGACAAACGGCCCTCTCGCGAAAGGTGCCGCCCAGGCAATGGAAAAAATGATGACAACCATCGTCACGATTAAACCCGGTGAAGATCTCAAAGGAAGCAAAGCGCGGGTTCTCGGCGACGGCCGCGCTTCGATCATTTCCTTCCTTTCCGCCCTGAGCGGGTGGGTCTCACCGGAGACCTGGTTCTCGTGGAATTTCAAAATCTCCGAGAGCGGTAGTTATCTGGTGGAAATCGACCAGGCGACGCAACGTGCGACAGCGAGTCAGTTTGTTGTCTACCTCGCGGGCAAGGCCCTGACGGGGGAATCAAAGACGACCCCCACCCTCGAAGAATTTGCCCCCGTCCGACTCAATGGCCCCGTCGATCTAGTGGCAGGACAGATCTACACGCTGGTCATCACTGCCGGAGAAAAGGTCCAACCCAGAATGATGGACATCGGTGCGGTAAGGCTGGTGAAGCCGTGACGTTGCTAATTTTGAAATCAGCGACGATCACGATCCCCGCCTCGATCACGATCCCCGCCTCTTTCACGCTCGCTGCCGCTTGAAGTCGAAGTTCCACCGGGCTTCTGAGGTTGCGCGGCGGGAGTGGAAGGCATCTCGATCTCACGCCCGTCGGTGAGACGAATCATCGCCCCCCGTATGAGGTTTCCCTTCTCTTCGCGCGGCATGTCGGGATAATTGCGCATCACATGCCCGATGTATTCCCGCAGCTTCGCCTGCTTCTCCTCGGGCAATGCTTTGAAACGTTCGATATCCTGGGGCGATGGCCCCTTATGTTCGCCTTCGCGCTTGCCGTCACTGCCCCCGACACTACCCGGTGCTCTAGGTTGCGGGGAAATCTGGCTCAATTCGTACTTCAATTCGGCCTCGTCCCCCGCAAAAGAAATTTTCGCCGTGACCCCTTCCAGACTCTTCGAGGGAACTACCCCTACCAGTGAGATTCACGCTGCATTATTCCCTTCGGGAGTG
>JAGNMT010000036.1:11649-14628 GCA_017991025.1 Verrucomicrobiales bacterium | reverse complement strand
GATCATCGCCGAAGAGATTTCCTCGTGAAAATGCTCAATGCAGTAGGCCATGTCAATCGCGAACCCGTTCGCCGGGCCGGGAGCGATCCCGGTCGACTCGGTGAGCCCTTTTTCGCGGAGCCCCGACATCGCCGCCCAGACATCGGGGCTGGAGTAACCGATCGAGTCGGGGTTGTGCAGCATCACGATATCGAAATGATCGGTCCCACAGCGCTCCGCGCATTTCCGGGTAGCACGCTCGAGATACTCCGCATAGCCATCCGGCCCGCGCAGGTCGGGACTCGTAAAACGGGCGTAGCCTTTCGCCCCGGCCCGCATGCCGTCGTAAATGTCGTGACCGATCATGGCCACGAGGCAATAGCTGTCGCGATCGAGACCTGCAAGCGCTTCCCCGAGGAGTTCATCGCCTTTGCCGATGCCATAGACGTCCGAAGTCAGAAAGGTGCGAATGCCCTCGTCATAGGCCTGACGGGCGAGATTTTTCCAACGGTCTTCTTCGATGCGCTGACCGAAGTGCATGAAGCGACCACCGCTCCAAGCGCCAAATGCTGTTTTCGTAAGGTTCATGGGTAACTGATCGCGAATTATCGGCCCATCGTCAAGAAGCGGAAAAGCGCGAGTATCTTTTCGTCGATGTTCGTCATGCAGCTGCAAAGGCGATTCATTTGCAGGCGTTACATTTCGATATTCACAATCCAGCCTCCAGATGCCACAGTGGGCTATGGCAAGACTGTCCGCGAAAGCCAAAAGCCGCATTTACGCAAACCTCGAAAAATATGCTCGTTCCGGTATGGGCATGGAAAAGGCCTGTGACTCGCTCCTTCGGCAGCCCCGCCTCTCCTCGACTGAACGACGCATTTATCAAGGCATCCTTTCCGGATTGAAGAATGGCAAGAGCATCGGCGATTCGCTGGGAGGGTCGAGCCGGGTGATTTCCCCGCTTGAGCACGAAGTCGTCGCTGCCTCGGAAGCGGGAGGGAAGCTGGAAAAAGGCTTCGGGCATCTCGCCGAGTATTTCAAACGCATCGACCGGACTCGCCGGAAGATCGTGAAAGGCCTCACCTACCCTGTTGTTCTAATTCATTTTGCGGTACCCGTTTCCACACTGGCCGTGGCGGCATTTAGCAGTTTTTCTCTCGACGGGGAGACCCGGGCAGGCGGCTATCAACACGCCTTCATGAGCAGCGGAAAAGCGATGCTCGCCGCCTATCTGCTGGTGATCCTCGGGTTCGTCGCCGCAGCCCTCCTCAATCGGGCGGGGCGGACCTCGGGATGGGTCGATTCCCTCCTTTGCCGGATCCCCTTGCTGGGAAAAGCGCGAAGGGCCGTCGCGATGGAGCGCTTTTCCCAGGTCTTCGAGATTTTCCTGCTCGCGGGAAAAAAGATGAGCGATGCCCTCGACGGTGCCGGGCGTGCCTCGGGTAGTGGCCTTATCCAGGAGGCAAGTGAAGCCGGGGCAAAAATGATTGCTGAAGGGGACTTGCTCGCCATCGCCCTTTTTTCAGCACCGGAAGCCTATCCCGACGATTTTTCGCGCGGTGTCGCGGCAGCCGAGGAATCGGGACAATTGGACCGGGAGCTCGCGGAATGGGGCCGCTTCTATTCCGAATCGGCTGCTGAGGCGATGGACCAACTCGCCGAGTGGACACCCAAGCTCTTTTACTGGGCGATTCTGCTGCTGGTCGCCGCGCTCATTATTCGCGCGGCCATGGCTTATAAGGGGCTAATTGAAAACCTGCTGAATATCGGCGGGTAGACGGCGATGGGCCTCCCGGTTCGGCCCTACTTCGCAAGAAATCAGGTCGACACGGCCCCGCCGCCTGCTACCATATTCACCCTGCCCCCGGCCATGAAGATATTTGCGCCCAAAGAAACCGACCCGATCGAAACACGAGCCTCGCTCGATCCCGCCGCCGTGAAAAAGCTGGTCGGTCTCGGGGCCGAAGTGATCATTGAGACCGGCCTGGGTGGCCGCTGCGATCATCCCGATGCCGCCTACGCCGAGGCCGGAGCGACCGTGACTGCGGACCGCGCCGGCGCGCTCGGCTCCGCCGATCTCGTCACCCGGGTCCGCAAGCCATCGAACGAAGAGGTCGGTCAGCTCAAAGCCGGAGCGATCCACATCAGCTTTCTCGATCCTTTCAACGAAAAGGATCTCATCGCCCAATTCGCACGGCAGAAGGTCAGCGCGATCAGCCTCGAGATGATTCCCCGCACGACGTTGGCGCAGAAAATGGACGCGATCAGCTCACAGGCGAACCTCGCCGGCTATGTGGCTGTCATCATCGCGGCGAACCGGATGAACACGATTTTTCCGATGATGATGACCCCGGCCGGCACGATTTCGCCCGCCAAAGTCTTCGTGCTCGGGATCGGTGTCGCCGGTCTCCAGGCCATCGCCACCGCGAAGCGACTCGGCGCGCGGGTGACCGCCTTTGACGTTCGCCCCGAAGCCCTCGAACAGGCCGAGTCCCTCGGGGCAAAGGCGCTCCGCATCGACCTCGGTAACACCGGCGGCACGGATCAGGGCTACGCAAAAGAACTCACTCCCGAGCAGCTCGAAAAACAAATTCAGGCCCAGGCCAAAGTCTGCGCCCAGAGCGACGTCGTCATCACCACAGCAAAAGTCTTTGGGCGGAAACCCCCGATCCTCATTAAAAAGGACGTCGTTGCGAGCATGCAGAACGGCAGTGTCATCGTCGATCTCGCGGCGGAGACGGGCGGCAACGTCGAAGGCATCGTCCCCGGTGAAGAGACCGTCACCGCGAACGGCGTGAAACTCATCGGCCTCGCGAATTTTGAAGGTCACGTCTCCAAACACGCCTCACAGGTCCTCGCGGCAAACTTCGCGAACATGATCGAACACTTCTGGGACAAGGAGGCAAAGACCTTCAAAATCAATCCCGCCGACGAGATTCAAAAAGGCTGCCTCATCACCCACGACGGAGCCATCGTGCACGAACGTTTTAAGAGCTAAAC
>JAGNMT010000036.1:0-11549 GCA_017991025.1 Verrucomicrobiales bacterium | reverse complement strand
ATGGAAATCCTCATCCTGCTCCTCTTTGTCTTCGTCCTCGCTGCCTTCCTCGGCTTCGAGCTGATCCAGAAAATTCCCAGCCAGCTACACACACCGCTGATGTCAGGTTCCAACGCCATCTCCGGGATCACTATCGTGGGTGCCATCATTGCCTGCGGGGTCGATGCTCACGGAATAGGCAAGTGGCTCGGTTTTGCGGCAGTGATTCTCGCCATGATCAACGTGGTCGGCGGCTATGTCGTGACTGACCGGATGCTCGGCATGTTCAAAAAGAAGGGCAAGTGACCTGACCCTCTCTACTCTCCCACTCAACCCTCCTTCGTTCCATGGAAACGCTCATTGATTTCGCCTACATCCTTGCCTCGATCCTCTTCATTTTCGGGATCAAGATGCTGGGCAGGGCCGAAACGGCCCGTCGGGGAAACCTGCTCTCGGCAGTCGGCATGCTCATCGCCATGGTCGCGACGCTGCTCTACAAGGAAGTCGTCGATTTTAAATTGATCGTCATCGGGATCATCATCGGATCGGTGATTGGCGGGGTCTGGGCGCAAAAAGTGCAAATGACCGGCATGCCCGAACTGGTCGCTCTTTTCAACGGTTTCGGAGGCCTCGCCTCGGTCTTCGTGGGCTGGGCGGAGTTTGAATTCGGTAAACAAACCGACGTGGTCACGCAGATCGCGATCTATTCGGCCATTCTCATTGGCGGCGTCACCTTCACCGGCAGCTTTATTGCCTACCTCAAGCTCGCGGGAAAAATGAGTGGGCGGCCCACGCTCTTTCCCGCCCAGAAGGCGATCAATGCCGTGATCTTTGTTCTCCTCGTCATTCTCGGCGTCGTCTATGTGATGCAGGGTTCGGCCTGGTCGCTCTATGCCATCATCGTCCTTTCCCTAGTGCTCGGGGTCCTCGGCGTCCTGCCCATCGGCGGCGGTGACATGCCGGTGATCATTGCCTTCCTCAACAGCTTTTCCGGCCTTGCCGGGGCGGCAGCCGGATTTGTGATTCTCAACAAAGTCCTCATCGTGGCGGGCTGTCTTGTGGGGACATCGGGCATCATCCTCACGATCATCATGTGCAAGGCCATGAACCGGACCTTTGGCAATGTCCTCTTCGGCGGTTTCGGTGCCGGCGGCGGGCCTGCCGGCAAGGCGGTTGAGGGTGAGATGAAAGGGGTCTCCGTCGAGGATGCCTATTTTGTTCTCGAGGCCGCACAGAGTGTTGTTTTTGTTCCCGGTTACGGCATGGCGGTGGCACAGGCGCAGCATACGGTGAAAGAGTTGGGTGCCATTCTCGAAAAGAACGGGGCGGAGGTCCGCTACGCAATTCACCCGGTCGCCGGTCGTATGCCCGGTCACATGAACGTCCTCCTCGCCGAGGCGGATGTGCCCTATGAGCAGCTTTGTGAGATGGACGCGATCAATGCCACGATCGCCCAGGTCGATGTGGTCATCGTGATCGGGGCCAACGACGTTGTCAATCCGGCAGCCGTCGATGACCCGAGCAGCCCGATCTACGGCATGCCCATCATCAACGTGCACGAGGCTCGCACCGTCTTCGCTTTGAAGCGGGGCAAAGGTTCCGGTTTCTCAGGCCTCGAGAACGCTCTTTTCTACCGCGAGAACTGCCGCATGATTTACGGCGACGCGAAGGAAACGATCTCGGGACTGGTGGCGCAGTTCAAGGGGTGAGATCTCCCTTACCTCCCTCATGCCCAGACCCATTCGACCCGCCTCATTGAACATCCGGGGATTGATCGTCGCGGGCCTTTTGCTGCTGCCCTTGTTCATCCCGCGCATCCACCCGCCCGATGGCCGGGCCTGGGGAGCTGCCTGGGACGCGATGCACTTCCCGGGTTTTATTCTCATCACCTGGACCCTCGCGGTTCTGCTTCGCCCTCTGGCAAAATCGAACCTGGCCGTGATCGCCGCAGCCGCCATGATCGCTTTCCTGATCGCCGGCGTCAGTGAGTTGTCGCACGACTACCTCGGGCGCTCGTCGTCATGGAAAGACTTCGGCGTGGATAGTCTCGGAATCGGTTTCGGCGTGTTCGGCTGGATCAACAAAAAGAGGCTCCCGAAAATCGGAAGCCTCTCTGGTTGAAGTTGAAATTATCAGGCAACCAAACCTCGCGATCTCAATAATCGAGAGCCACTGTGCTGACCGAGTCTGGAATAAAATATTCGTTCCCACCGGAGAGGCTGGAAGAGGCCCGCTCAATCCACTGCGAGAGTTGAACTTCGGCAAAGCGTGGCAGTGCCGCAGGATTGTTCAGGGCTTCGGCGAAGTCGATCCCGGCATTATCAAGTGCGGTTCGCAGGTCGTCAGAGATGCCCGGCATTTCAATGGTGCTGGCACCAAGATAGCGGATCGCTTTGTCAGCGAGGCTACCTTTCCACTTCACCTCATTGCGTGCTTCACCGGGAAGATGGGCGATCACATAATCGGCCTGATCGGCAAAAATCTCGGTCAAATCACAGATCTCTTCATTACAACGTTCGCTGCGGGTGTCAGGAATAACCAGGGTCATCTCGGCATCGAGCTCAGCGAGAAGATTCTCAAGATCCTCGGCTTCGAAGAAATCACCCCAGTTCCGGGCGCCTCCAGAATGCACATCCAGAATCACTGCGGAGTGACTGTCGATCGCAGCGATCAGCTGCGAGACTTCAAACTGCTCCTCAAGGTCCCAGAATTCACCCGGGAAGGAGTCAGTCATATCCAATTCGTTCGAAGTCACGAGGAGATGCTTAATATCCCGCGACTTGAGGTGATGAGAGAGGGTTCGAGCGAGGGCGGACTTGCCGGAGCGCTCTAAATCATTGACGACGACGATTAATTTTTTCATGGCAAATCAAATTCTAATATGTGAGTATAAAATCTATAACTATCAGCGCAAGCTTAAATTTAAGACATTTTAAAAATAAATGTAATTGTTATAAAGACGACCTGAACACGGGCATCAGGGAGGTCAGTTTCGGGGGCTGTGGTTTAAAAATACGCATGGTGACAAGCTTCTGACGATTATTGACCCCCTTTTATTTAAAAAGTTCATTCTTTTTGTAGCGAAATTAAAATACTTCAGGCGCCTCTGGCTTCGAATCGGTAATTTCTATTGCCGCCACTGGTATCCTCCGTGACAAAACCCCATGGCTGAAGGGATAAATTTTTCCCCTTCCCGACACGTGAGGAGGCACCCCGGAGCCGGTGAACAGCAGTCGCTTGCGAAGGCAAAGCAAGCTTCCGCCCGAAACATCACCGTTTTGACACCGGCTTTTCCTTTGACGGACCCCAAATCTTCTCTACGGTAGCGCCGTCTGCCGCCTGCCATTGGGATGCGGCGCTGTGAAGCTAGTGCAGCAATGTGCCGGGACGACCTCGATTAAGAAACACGCTAACTCATACTACTATGGCATCCTACGGAATTAATGGATTTGGACGCATCGGCCGCAACGTGCTGCGCGCGATGACTCCTGAACAACTCAAAAAAGTCGTCGCGATCAACGACTTGACCGACAATAAGACGCTAGCGCACTTGTTGAAGTATGACTCCACCGCAGGGCGCTTCAATGGAACCGTCGAGTACGATGCCGATTCCATCACGGTGAACGGTCACCGCATCCTTGCTGCTGCCGAGCGTGACCCGGCCAACCTCGACTGGGGTGGCAAAGGGGTTGATGTCGTCCTTGAGTCGACGGGATTTTTCCTCGACAAAGCCGGAGCAGGAAAACACATCGAAGCCGGAGCTAAGAAGGTCATCATCTCTGCTCCCGCCAAAGACCCCGATCTCACCTTCTGTATCGGGATCAACCACCATCTCTACGATGCGTCGAAACACCACATCATTTCAAACGCCTCCTGCACCACCAACTGCCTTGCTCCGATGGTGAAGATCCTCAATGACGAGTTCGGTATCGAAAAAGGGTTCATGAGCACGATTCACTCCTACACGGGTGACCAGCGCGTCCTCGACACCCCGCACAGTGACCTTCGTCGCGCCCGCACGGCTGCCGAAAACATTATTCCCTCAAGCACGGGGGCGGCGACCGCGATCGGTCTTGTTATTCCCGAGCTGAACGGGAAACTTCAGGGAGGGGCCTTCCGTGTTCCGACCCCGACGGGTTCGGTGACTGACTTCAGCGCGATTCTCCGGAAAGACACTACTATCAAGGAGATCAATGCGGCTTACAAAGCGGCTGCCGAGGGACCGCTCAAAGGCATCCTTTCCTACACCGAAGACCCCATCGTCCTCAAGGACATTGTGGGAGATCCGCACTCCTGTATTCTCGACAGTCTTATCACCATGGCGCAGGGCAACTTCGTCAAAGTGGTGGGCTGGTACGACAACGAGTGGGGCTACTCCAATCGCGCAGTCGATGCTATGGAACTCGTCGGGAAAGGTCTTTGATCTTCCCGGGAAATTTTTCCAAATGAAAGAGCGCCCCCGACTGCTCAGTTGGCGGGCGCTTTTTTCTGCCACCGCTCCACCTTCCCTTACTTCAACACTCCGGCAAGCGAGGCGCTTGCCCTACAACACTCTTTTCTCCCATGGCTAAACTCTCCATCCGCGACATCAAACCTGCCGGCAAACGCATCCTCATGCGCGTCGATTTCAACGTCCCGCTCGACAGTGCGGGAAAGATCACTGATGACACTCGTATCACCGCAGCGATCCCGTCGATCGAATACCTGACGAAGGCAGGCGGGCGCGTCATTCTCATGTCTCACCTCGGGCGTCCCAAAGGAGCGCCTGAAGCAAAGTATTCACTCAAACCTGCTGCCGTTCGCCTCGGTGAACTGCTCAGTGCTCCGGTAAAGTTCGTCGACGACTGCGTCGGGGAAAAGGCCGACGCGGCAGTCGCTGAATTGAAAGACGGCGAGGTCCTTCTCCTCGAGAACGTCCGCTTCCATGCCGGGGAGGAAAAGAACGACCCTGAATTTTCGAAGCAGCTCGCGTCGCATGGCGACATCTACGTGAATGACGCGTTCGGCACCGCTCACCGTGCCCATGCTTCTACCGCCGGGGTGACGGAATACATCGATACCTGCGCGATGGGTTTCCTCATCGAGAAAGAACTCGAATACCTGGTCGATAAGCTCGAAAACCCGGCGCGCCCCTTCGTGGTTATCATGGGAGGTGCCAAGGTCTCCGATAAGATCGAGGTATTGAACCGACTCATGGAAAAAGCCGACGCTTTTATCATTGGCGGGGCCATGGCGAATACCTTCCGCCTCGCCCAGGGTTACCAGATCGGCAAAAGCCTCGCCGAGCCCGACAAGACGGATCTCGCGTTGAAGATCCTCGACATCGCCGAAAAGAACAAAACCGAATTTCTTCTTCCTGCCGACACCCGCCACACGGCCGAATTCGCCGACGATGCGCCCACCGAAGTCACGGCACCCTGGGGTGAGGGCGGAGTCATTCCTGAAGACCGCGAAGGCATCGACATCGGTGACCGCGCCATCAAGGAATTCTCGAAAAAGATCGCTGAAGCCGGCACCATCATCTGGAACGGCCCCATGGGTGTTTTCGAAAAACGGGGTTTTGACATCGGAACGAGGGCGATTGGCAAGGCGATTGCTGAGAACACGAAAGCCATCAAGATCGTCGGCGGAGGTGACTCCGTCACGGCAGCAAACCAGTTTGGCTTTGGTGAGAAAATGGATCACATGTCCACAGGTGGCGGGGCCTCCCTCGAACTCCTCGAAGGCAAAGTGCTCCCCGGTATCGCCGCCCTGAGTGAGAAATAGGAGCCACGAGTCACGAGTCAGAAAATGCTAAACCGCAAAACCGCTAACAGCTAAACAGCTAAGAAATGAGCCGCAAATCCATCATCGCCGCCAACTGGAAGATGAACATGACCCCGTCCGAGACGGCAGCGTTCCTCGATCCTTTTCTCAAGACCTTCCCGGAGGTCACCACCGTTGACATCGTCATCGCTCCGTCTTTCGTCTCCCTCGCGAAAGCGTCGGAGTTAATCGCTTCAAATCCGGCGGTCGCCCTTTCCGCCCAGAACATGTCGCATGAAGCGTCCGGTGCGTTCACCGGTGAGACCAATGCCGCGATGCTCAAAGAAGTTGGTTGCGAATACGTCATCCTCGGCCACAGCGAGCGCCGCTCGATTTATGGGGAGGACGACATCGTCATCAACAAAAAAGTTCATGCAGCTCTTGCTGCCGGGCTCAAGCCTATTCTCTGCATTGGCGAATCGCTCGAAGAGCGGGATGGCGGCCAGCTTGAGTTTGTGCTCTCACAGCAGCTCGAAGGCAGCCTTGCCAACGTTAGTGCCGCGCAAATGGGCACGATCGTGATTGCCTATGAACCGGTCTGGGCAATTGGAACCGGCCGCACCGCCTCACCGGAGCAGGCGCAGGAAACCCAGGCTTACGTCCGCAGTGTCCTCGAGACACTGTTTGGCAGTGATGTCGCCGGGGCGACCCGTATCCAGTACGGCGGCAGCGTCAAACCTGGCAACGCCGCGGAACTGATCGGACAGCCCGACATCGACGGGTTCCTTGTCGGTGGCGCGAGCCTTGATCCGGTTAGTTTTGCCGAGATCGTAAAGGCCGCCCTTTGAGGGAGTTGATCCAAAAAGATTGAATCTTAAAAGCCCGGCGTTCTCCTAAGGAACTCCGGGCTCTTTTGCGTTGCCTCCTCTGCGCCGCGATCCCTGATCACTTGAGCTTCACCGTAATCTGGTCGGCACCCTCAATCGTCATCGCTTCGATGGTTTTAAAGAGAGCCTTCACCGATTGAGTGGTGACTCCCTCGGGATGCTCGGCCGCTTTGTCAATGAACGCCCCAAAATCGGGGTCCGGGAGGACCTTTGCGATATCGGCGTCGCTGAGAATGATGAGGTCGCCCGTGACGTGCTCTGCCGAGGTTTCGGCTATCCCGCCGTCCGCCCTCAGGAACAAGCCGACTCTCATGCCTTCAGCCATCCCCGCCGCCATTTTTACTGCCTCGGACGGTGCCATACCCATCTCCCTTGCCTGAGCAAATTGCTTGCCATCAATCAACCCGTTCATACCGGCACTCGCAAACGACGTTTTGACAGTCAGAAGGTCGCCATCGAGAGTAAAGGACAGCGCCCCTCCCTTGTCTGCTTTAAGTTCCTCTCCCGAAGATTCGACAAACTCTTTGGCCTTACCGGGAACGGAGTTCTGATCGATACGGACTTTGCGAATGTCATCAAACTCATAGACCACCGAGTAACCTTCCCATCCGTCTTCATCTTTTCCGGGATCGTGCTTCGAGTATCGGACACCTTCCCCGAAATTGACAGCGTCCTTGCGCAGGGATTCCTCATCGGGAGTGGCCATTTCGCGAATCATGCCCAGATTTGGTACGCCTTCGCCCCCCCCTGGAGCTCCGGCGATGCCTCCCAGTTGATCTATCATCGCAAGCATCTGAGGGGAGAAGAAATATCGCGAAACAATAGAGCCCGTCCCGTCCTTCTTCACCCTCACGACCGTCGATGTGCGCACACAGGAACTGCCGAAAAACAGACAAAAAACACTTAGAAGGAAAGGAAGGGACACACGCATACGGGGACCGTAGCAAATCGCAAAGACCGGATAAACAAAAATCCCCGAAATTCGCAGAAAATTGGAGTAGCGATGCGTTTTTCTCAGGGGAACTACACGGAGCATATCACGGTCCTCGTGGCGGCACCTCCCCCTGAAAGATGCTGGTATCAGGGCAGAAAACGCACACAGGGACTTGTGCGCAGTCCGCCTATCGTGGAAGCTAGGCGTTCAAACCCTTAGCCCCATGGCCGCCTACTTCATACGACGCCTGCTCTTTATCCCGCCGACGCTGGTCGGGATGACGCTGGCGGTATTTGCCCTGATCCAGTTCACCCCGGGCGGGCGGCTCGAGATGGCCCTGATGGAGGCGCGCATGAAGGAAGGGGGGCGCGCCACGAACCAGCAGTCTTCGGGCCTGACCCCCGGCCAGATTCTGAAACTGGAGGAGCAGTTCGGTCACGACAAACCCTTCCTGATCGCCTACCTCGCCTGGCTCGGAGCGGTGCCCCGGGAAATCAACCGTTCGCGGGCTGAGTTTCCGCCCGAAGCGACGGAGACGGAGGTGAAGATTCCCGGCACCGCCGACGTCGTAACGGTTCGCCGGGTCGGAGTGGACAAGGCCGAAATCGTTCCCGGAGACGGCATCAACGCGAGTGGCTGGCAGGCCCGTATCGTGACGCCGGAGGAGCAACTGCGCCGCTGGCAGAAACGAAACCCCGGTCAGAAACTCGATGCGCCCCTGCCGTATCTGGCGATCCTTTTTCAACCCCAATTCAGCGGCATCCTTCAGGGTAACCTCGGCGAGTCGACCCGCTACTCCGAACCGGTCTGGGACATGATGAAACGACGCTTCCCCATTTCGATTTTCTTCGGCGTGGTCTCCCTCGTTCTTACCTATCTGGTCTGTGTCCCCCTCGGCGTTCTCAAGGCGATCAAGCACCGTACCGTCATCGACAACATCACCTCGATCATCATTTTTGTCGGCTACGCCATTCCCGGATTCGTTCTCGGAGTTTTTCTGGTGGTGGTTTTTGCCGCGCGGCTGGGCTGGTTTCCGCTTGAGGGCTTTGTCAGTCCAAATTTTGCGGATCTCGGTCTCTGGGGAAAGGTCAAGGATCTTGCCCATCACGCGGCCCTGCCCCTGATCTGCTACATGGTGGGCAGTTTCGCGAGCCTGACGATGCTGGTAAAGAATAATCTCATGGACCAGCTCGCCTCGGACTACGTGCGCACGGCGGTGGCAAAGGGACTGGACTTCAAACGGGCTGTCTTCCGCCACGCGCTGCGCAATGCCTTCATCCCTGCGGCCGCTACGATGGGACAGGCCCTCACTCTCGTCGTGGGAGGCAGCTTCCTCATTGAACGTATTTTTGACATCGATGGGTTCGGCCTCATGGGTTTCAATGCTCTGCTTGAACGCGACTCGGCCATCATCATGGGAACGGTCACCATCGGCGGGTTGCTCCTGATGCTGGGCAACGTGCTGTCCGACATCATCACCGCCCGCCTCGATCCGCGCATCCGCTTCGAATGATCCGCCGCCTAGCCATTGCCTGCCTTCTGATCGGAGCGCTCGCCATTCTCGGGGAGCGGCTCGGGCTCGACCTGCCCTCCATCGCCTGGTTTTTTGCGATGGGTAAGGGATTCGGCTGGGTCAGTTCCGTTCTGTTGATCCTGGCGGGCCTTCTTGGGCTGCTCTTCCTCCCGTCCCGATTGAACTGGACGCCGGTCACCTTGCAGCGCTTCCGGCGTTTCCGCAGCATCCGGCGCGGCTGGTGGTCCCTGCTGATCCTGGCAGGACTCGTGGCTCTCGCACTTCTCGACCAGACCCTCGTCGGGCGGCGCGCCCTTGTCGTAAAATACGAGAGCCACTGGTATTTCCCCGCCTTTGTGAAGCAACGTTATGCAGAGAAGACGTTCTCAGGCGAAGGCGAGGCCGAGGCGAATTACCGCCAGTTGAAAGAGCGCTTGAAGGGAGGGGAAACGGACGGCTTTGTTCTGATGCCGCCCGTGCCATGGGCTCCAGTTCTCGACTCGGACGATCAACAGACTCTTCCGCTGGAGGCCAGGGACGGTCTGCTTTTCCGGCCGGGTGAGGCACGCCCGTACTCCGGTCGGGCCTTGCGTTACTATGAGGGCGAGGATCAAGTCAAACACACCGACGCACGCATCCGGCGCGGTCTGCCTGATGGCGAGTGGCTGGGTTACGCCCCGGACGGCGGGCTTGCGGTGCGGGCCTCCTACCGTTCCGGAGAAAAAGTGCGTGAGGAATTCACCGGCGAGATGGACCCCGCCGATTTTGCGAAAGCCGAAACATCGGAGTGGATTGTCGTCGTTTACCCGGCGATCCCGCCGATGTGGAAGGCGGGCCATTATCTGGGCACTGACAGCCGCGGATGGGATGTCCTCGCACAGATGTTCGGCGGCTGGCAGCTGAACCTGAAGGCCATCCTGATCTATCTGACACTCACCTACGGAGTCGGTATTCTCATCGGAACGCTGATGGGCTTCTGGGGCGGATGGTTTGACCTCATTTTCCAGCGCATCATCGAGATTCTTGAGAATCTGCCCTTCCTTTACATCGTCATGATCGTGGTCGGCGTCGTCGGGGTCGCGAACATGAACCTGCCGCTTCTTCTCGGAGTGATCTGCGTCTTTTCGTGGACCGGACTGACCTATGCCCTGCGCGCACTGGCCTACAAGGAGAAGGAGCGGGACTACATTTCCGCCGCCCGCCTTCAGGGGGCCGGCACGTTTCGCATTATCACCCGGTATCTGGTTCCCAACGTGCTTGCCACGCTCGTGACCATTATTCCCTTCAGCGTCGTGGGGATCATGACCTCACTCACGGCTCTCGCCTTCGTCGGCTTCGGGCTGCCCGAGACCTATGCGCAGTGGGGGGTTCTTTTCGACGACGGACTCAACCACCTCTCCGCCGGATGGATCACCTTTTCGATGTTTGCGATCATGGTCATCATCCTCCTGCTCGTAACCTTTGTCGGGGAGGCGCTTCGAGAGGCCTTTGACCCGAAAAAATTCACCACCTATCAATGAGGACGGGATCAAAAAAAGCAGGACCCGGGGGCCGGAGCGGAAATTTTCCGTGGACCGTTCTGCCGGGTTTTATCCTGCTCGCTCTTTTGACCGGTCCGGCGTTCCCTTCCAACTTCCCTCCCTATGACGGGACGAAAGAACGGGATGCCTTCTGGGATTACCAGAACGGGAAGGTGCTGGAGCGTTTGCAGACAACCGAAAAGGAGTTGACCGCAAAAGCCGCGGCGGAGGCGGACCAGACCGCGAAGGCGGCGATCCATGTCGAGTTGGAAAAAGTCCGCCAACACCTCCTGAAGCCCGATCTCTTCACCTTCGCGACCCCGGCCGATCTGCCGGCCGGCCTCGTTTGGCAGGACGGCGCGGGCGAACCCGAGATCGGCGATCCCAAGGCGCAGAAAGGAGGGACCTTCAATAGCTATATCCCCTCCTTCCCGCCCACCGTGCGCACACTCGGGGAAAACGCGAACAACGCCTTTCGCGGCTATCACTACGACGATATCGAGATGGGCCTCACCGGTTTGCATCCCGAAACCGGAAATGTGATTCCCGGTTTGGCGTCGCAATGGGCCGAATCACCTGACAAACGTACCGTTTACTTCCGCCTCGACCCCGACGCAACGTATTCCGACGGTGTCGCGGTCGAGGCCGACGACTGGTTCAACACTTTTTATATCCAGCTCTCCCAGTACCCGCAGAATCCCTTCGGCAACGAGTGGTATTCCTCACAATACACCAACATCACCCGCTACGACGCGCTGACCTTTTCCATTACGCTCGCCGAACCGAAGGCGCTCGCGCCTTACTGGGCGAACCTCAACCCGATGCCGAGGCATTATTATGCGGAATTCGGCCCCGATTTCGAGTCCCGCTATCAGTGGCGTCCGCGCCCCACGACCGGGGCCTATGCAATCCTCGAGGGCGACATCAAGTTCGGGCGCAGCATCACCCTGACCCGGGTAAAGGACTGGTGG
>JAGNMT010000443.1 GCA_017991025.1 Verrucomicrobiales bacterium | reverse complement strand
AAGTCGCGATCGTGAACAACATCGAGTTCGATCACGCGGACATCTACGAAAACCTCGCCGCGATCAAAAAATCCTTTGGTCACATGATCCGCCTCGTGCCCGGGAACGGACTGACACTCATCAACGGAGACGATCAGAATTGCCTCGATGTCTTTGCCTCTCAGGGCCACTCGCCGATGAAGCGCGTCGGCTTCGGCGAAGACTGTGAAGCGAGAATCTCTGACGTCGACTATCGGGTTGAGAGCACCGCGTTTTCCCTCGAAGGGGAGTGCTACGAGATCCTTCTCAATGGTGAGTTCAACGTGCGGAATGCGGCCATGGCCGTCACCGCCTCGAGATTTGCCGACGTTAGTCCTGCGGCGATTCGTGAGGCGCTCGCGAGCTTCAGCGGGGTCCGTCGCCGTCAGGAGGTACGGGGCGTGACCTCCCGGAATATCACGGTAGTCGATGACTTCGGCCACCACCCCACCGCGATTCGTGAAGCCCTCGCCGGCATGCGCCGCCGTTTTGCCGGTGCGAGACTCTGGGCCGTTTTCGAGCCGCGCTCTAACACGACCCGGCGTAATGTCTTCCAGGACGCACTTCCCGAAGCACTCGGACACGCGGACGGAGTTTGCCTCGCCGCCGTCGCCCGGGCCGATAGCCTCGCCGAAAACGAGCGGCTCGATACCGATCTCCTCATGAAGACACTGAGGGATCGCGGCATTCCCGCCTTTTATGAGCCCGATGCCGATGCCATCGTCGCCCGACTCGAAACGGAAGCCCGGGACAACGATGTCATCATTGTCTTCAGCAACGGTGGATTTGGCGGCATTCACGAGAAATTATTGGAAAAACTGTAATTTCCATTATCTTTCCTTCGCGGTGGAGGGTTTCTGGCGTAGCGTTGATGCCTTGAGATCTTTCATCATACTTATGCCGGTGATCGCTGTCACGGCTGCTTGGTTTGTCTTGTCGCCACCTGCAGCGGTCCTGGCAGTGGAGCCTCACGGGCATGCCCACGATCATATCCACGGGGGGCACGAGCGGATTGAGGAGTTGAAAACCCGCATCGAGATCCACCGCGAGGGGATGATCTCGGTTGAGCAGGCCTTCCGTATCTGCGTCGGAGGCGGCACGATCAAGCGGGGGCCCGTCTTGAACTACCTGACCGTTTTTGACGGGCCGGGTGGCCTCACGCTCGACAATGGCATGGTCATTGAAAAAGTGCTCAAAGAAGGTCTACCCGAGCCTTTTCATATCGAAAAGCAGGAAGGATTCATCACACTCTATGTCGGGTCGCCGGAGGTCGAACTGGACGACGGGGATTACAACTACACCATTTTTTATCGCTTTGAAGCCGACTGGCACCAGAAGGGCGGAGAGTTCTCTGCCGTGGTGGATGCGGCCGGTTCGCTGCCGGGCCTGCCGATTGACCGGGCTGAGGTTCGCATTCAATTTCCTGATGGAGTGATCGTTTCAAAATTCACTCCCGCACTCTCCGGTTTCGAAGAAGGGGGCGATCCGACCGACCCTGGTTTCGTTTCAGGCACAGAGGGAAATCTCGTGACCGTCAGGACTACCCGCGTTCTTGGCGGCCAACGCAGCTTCTTTCTGAACCTGGCCTGGCCGTCAGCAACTTTCGCCACTCAGGGTCAATGGATGAAAGTGATGACGCAGTATCCCCGGATCCCCTTGTCTGCCTTCTCCGCTGTCCTGCTCCTATGGGCTCTGATTGCGATCCTTTTACGATTGGGGCGGAAGCGTGCGTGAAAAGCAATAGGGTTGATTGAAGGACTCGACGGATGTAATGGAAGACGATCACTCCGATTGGCTCCTGCGACATGAGCGGGGCATAGCGAGGGCGATGGCAAAGGCGGAATACAGGAGTGGTTTGCCAAAACGATCAAAGCCTACCAGCGCTGTACCTCCGGTAAATTTCTCGATGGTTTCGTGATCATGGAGTGTCACGGCCCAGTTCACCAGGGTTGCAGTCAGAAGAATGGACCCCAGATAGAGGAAGACACGACTGATGCGGGGAAGACCGGGTGAGCCGGCATTCGTCCACGATCCCGAGGTCGCGATATCCCAAATAAGGCTGAAGGCGATGAAGGCGATCCCGGCGAATCCGAAAATGGGGCTGAAGGGATTTTCTATAAAGTCACGCTGCCGCATCAGCGTCAGAATGAGAAGCATGATGACAAGTCGGGTGATGCGCTCAGACGTCAGGGTCCGTCGTGCCGCCCAGACGATCGTCGCGGTCGCGAAGAGAATTACCCACCAGACCTCGACGGATTGCTTATTGGATGGGTTAAATGCCTCCAGCCACTGCCCGCGACTTGTCGCCCCCCACCAGAGATAAAGTGCACCGAGGATTCCGAGATAGAGGGCCAGCCCCCGGCGACCTTTCTGCGAGAGACGGATAGAGAGGATGATCATGCTGGCGCTGAAAAGAAAGTGCCACGGGACGGCGACGTGGTTAGTCAGCAGGTCGACCAGCATAAAGAGCGTTTTCCGTGCGGGTTCGAACCAGGCTCCTTTCGAAACTGCCATGAGCAGCGCAAGCAGGAAAAATGTCACCAGTTGGATCGCTGATGACGTAAGCACGAGGGGGCGCGCCCACGGCTCCACTTCTCCGGCCATCGTTTCCTCGTCCGGCGCGATGGGATGGAATCGTCCGGTCAGCCACCATGCGACCGCGACGACAGCGATCTCTCCAAGGCCTCCGAGCAGTCCGAGGAGGTACTCTTGGAGGGGCACGGTGGAGGCCTGTTCGGAGAGTTCGGCGGCAACGAAGAAAAGCCGCCATACGAGCAGCCCTGTCAATATCAGTATGCTAGTACGGCGCGTGGCGCGGGCTGTGAGGATGTCGCCTGCCCAGTGTGAAGCCCGGCGCGTGAAGTCGGCGATGCGCATTCCCACGAGGAGAAGCAGCGGGGTGACCAGACCACCTAGAAAATTGATGTTAACACTGATCCTGGCGAGGCCGGTTGGAATGCCGAAATACTCCAGTGTCTTCAGTTCCTGGCGTTGCGCGAGGAGAAACACGATTGAGAGGAGGGTGAAAATAATTGAAAACTCGAGGACCGGACGGGGCTGTGCCCGCCATCGCAGGACGAAAACAATGGCTACCCCTGCTACCGAGGCTGCGGCAATCGATTGTTCCGTTTGAGCGCCTGAATTGGTCAGGGAATTCACCCAACTGGTCGCAATCAGCAAATAGATAGTGAGGAAGCCGAGTCGGAGGACCGGGTGGCAGTGAAGCGCCCCTGTGAGGATGAAACTCCATCCGACCACCAGAAGAAAGAGGGTCGCCGGAAGCAGGACGACCGGAAGCAATTGCCCCCGGAAAATGTGCACGCCGGTAAGATCGAGAAGTTTCGAGTTGCCCCGCCAAAAATCGCTCAAGAGGAGGGCGGCAATGATCATTCCAAAGAGGATGAATCCGGCACGGGCAAGTCGGCGGGGATGCTCAGGGAGTGTGCGGAGGTCGATCAAGCCGTCGCGCAGATCGGCCCAGATGAAGTCTCGCACGGCACGCTGAGAGATTGTCCAGAGCAAGCCAATCATTCCAGCGATGGCGATTGGGGAAGGTTTCAATCCGCCCAGTTTCATGGCTTTTTTGGAAGGAGTGGAGGGTTCGCCATCCCGGAATCGGCGGGAGGCGCTTTGAGACCGAGCAGTGCCATCGACAGAGGAGTGACAATTTGATCGCCCATAATGAGAGGGCGGGGTGCGAAGGCGTGGATGCTGCCTATGTCAATATCCAGTCCGAGTTGTGCCGAGATCCGTCCCGTCCCTGCATCAAGCGCGACTACGAGAGAGTTGTGTTGGACAAACCAGACTCTACCCTCTCCGACTGAGATTCCGTGACGCGGCTTTGCGGGTTTGTTTCGCCAGCGTTCGACGCCATCGGATGCTGCGAGCCCGATCAC
>JAGNMT010000442.1 GCA_017991025.1 Verrucomicrobiales bacterium | reverse complement strand
TCGTCGATGTTCGGCATGAGCGTATCGCCGATGTGCAGAGGGAGCTCGGAATGACGGAAGGCTTTGATGTCGGGTTGGAAATGTCAGGTAATGCGAGTGCGTTTCGCGAGATGATCGCCAACCTCTGCCACGGCGGAAAGATCGCGATGCTCGGGATCCCGTCCGAGGACATTGCGATCGACTGGAATCAGGTGGTTTTCAACATGCTCACGATTTCCGGCATCTACGGTCGCCGGATGTATGAGACTTGGTATAAAATGACGGTGATGCTGCAGGGCGGACTGGATATCAGGCAGGTGATCACCCATCACTTCGATTATTCGGAATTTGAAAAAGGCTTCGAGATTATGAAAAGTGGTCAGTCGGGTAAAGTAATTTTGAAGTGGTAGGCCATTGAATATGTATTCCCCATTCCAATCCCATCTTAAAGAAACGCTCGAATCGATCAAAGAGGCGGGCATTTACAAATCCGAGCGGATCATCACGACACCGCAGTCACCGCATATTCAGGTAAGTGGCGGTGCTACCGGCTCGGAGGTCATCAATCTGTGTGCCAATAATTACCTCGGACTCTCCGACCACCCCGCCGTCAAGGCGGCGGCGATCGAAGCAATCGAGCGATGGGGGTTCGGCCTGTCGTCAGTGCGATTTATTTGCGGGACTCAGTCCATTCACAAGGACCTTGAAGCGCGTCTCAGTGAGTTTCTCGGCACGGACGATACCATTCTCTATTCGTCCTGTTTTGATGCCAATGGTGGGCTTTTTGAAACTCTGTTAGGGCAGGAGGATGCCATCATATCCGACTCGCTCAACCATGCCTCCATTATCGACGGGGTGCGCCTTTGTAAAGCGCAGCGGCTACGATATATGAATGGTGACATGGATGAACTCGAGACGCGGCTTAAGGAGTCGCAGTCGGCGCGGTTCCGGCTCATCGCGACCGACGGGGTCTTTTCCATGGATGGATCGATTGCGGATTTGAAAACGATCTGTGATCTCGCGGAGCGATACAACGCGCTCGTCATGGTCGACGATTCCCACGCTGCCGGTGTGATCGGCGAACGCGGACGCGGGACTCACGAATATCACGAGGTGATGGGACGGGTCGACATACTCACCGGCACGCTCGGAAAAGCACTTGGGGGAGCCAGTGGTGGCTATACGAGCGGGCGGAAAGAGATTATTGATCTGCTTCGTCAGCGTTCGCGTCCCTATCTGTTTTCGAATTCACTTGCCCCGGCCATCGTCGCGGCCTCGATCAAGGCGCTCGATCTGCTTTCGGAGTCGAGTGAGTTGCTGGTTCACCTGCGGTCAAATACGGTTTTTTTCCGGTCAGAAATGGCAAAGACCGGTCTGGTTCTTCTGCCTGGTGTCCATCCCATCGTACCGGTGATGTTGGGCGAGGCGAAGCTGGCGGCGCAAATGGCTGATCGTCTGCTTGAGCGGGGGGTTTATGTGATCGGTTTTTTCTTTCCCGTCGTGGCCGAAGGCAAAGCCCGAATCCGTACCCAGGTCTCAGCCGCCCATTCGCATGCCGATCTCGCGACGGCGGCGAAGGCGTTTGGTGAAGTGGCGCACGAACTCAGCGAGGACAGGATTTAGTGACAGAGCATGATTCTTTCACGCGGATAAAGGCGACCAAGGCGAACCGTGTCGAGATCTCTTCGCGATTCCTCTGTAAGCGATTGCGCGTTTGCGTCTTGAGCTGACATGGAATGACCCTCTATCGTCTCCACTATGCCGGTCCCACGAATAGCTCTTGTCTCGATTTTTGTCCTGCTCCTTCTCGTGCCCGACAAGGGTCGCTCGGAACCAGTCATATCCACCGATGGTCCGTCTCCTCGCCGGGGATGGTCAAAAGGGAGATGGTCCCGACTCTCCTGATCCGATCAGCTGCCGTATGGCCCGCCCGCACGGAGTTGGCATAGATCCGGTGACCGGAGACCTCTATATTGGTGATTCCGAGACACACAAAGTCCGTAAACTCGGGGGGCTGCCCGGTCGAGAAGTAGCGACGCTCGCGGATTTTGCGACTGAAGCGTTTGAGTTAGAGGGACGCAAGTGCCTCCTGACCCGGCCGAAGAAGGTCGCGACGGGGAGTCCCTGGATCTGGCGAACCCGCTTTTACGGTGCTTTTCCCGCCGTCGACGAAGCGCTGCTCGCGCATGGGTGGCATGTCGCCTACATCGAGACCAGTGATCAGTTCGGAGGACCGGCGGCGATGGCTGAGCTGGATGACTTTTATAAGATGATGACGACGGACCGGGGGCTGAGCGCCCGGGCAGTGATGGAGGGCTTCAGCCGGGGCGGCCTTTCGGCCATGAACTGGTCGATTGCCAATCCCGGGAAAGTGCTTGGAATTTATATCGATGCACCGGTATTGGATATTCATTCGTGGCCAAAACCCGGCTCACCGGAATTGTGGAAAGAGTGCCTGGTAAATTACGGTCTTACCGAAGAGACGTCTCATTCCTGGAAAGGACCGCTTACCCGGCTCGAGGTTCTGGCCAAGGCAAAGATCCCGATAATGGTTGTCGCCGGGGGAGCGGACACCGTTGTTCCGTTCTCCGAAAATGGAGGGATTCTCGAGGCCCGGTATCGGGCATTGGGAGGAGAGCTTGCCGTGATCGTAAAAGCGGCAACGGGGCTTCATCCCCATTCACTGCACGATCCGGGACCGGTCGTGGCATGGGCGAAGCGGCTTATCGCGAAGTAGAAGACGATAACAGGCGGAGTCATGCCGATCTGGTGTTATCGCATCACTCTCGAGACCGCTTCATCAAAGTAGACCGGGTCGATCTCGAAACCGATGAAGCGAGCCAAACCCATGTCCCCGGCGGCGGAGGCGGCGTGACCGATACCGAGAAAGGGGTCCAGCATCGTGAGTTCGTTGAGATTGCCGCCATGCAAGGCGATGCACTTGCGGGCGAGTTCCACCGGAAAGGTCGCGGGGTGCGGGCGCTCTTTTGAGCGGGACATGATCGTCTCGTAGGGGATGAACCAGTTGTTGCCCCGGCAGCGTTTGTCCTTGCCCTCGGTGTGGCCCCAGCGGTTGATGTTGCTTTTATGCACGTAGGGAACGCCTACGGCGGTTCGATCTACCGGAACATTTCCGGATTTGGTGAAATGGAAGACATACTCGTGGCAATCGTTGATGTAGCGCTTCGAGTTGATCGGTTTGAAATGCCCGGCTGAAACAGGCTCGCCATCTCGCGGCTCCACGGTGATGGATTTGATCCAGTGGATCGTGTTCTGAAGTACGAAGAGATCTCGTAGTTGCAGGGCTAGTTCGTGCGGCATCCACGGGTTTGCCGGGGCCGAGCCAACGTTGAGGAAAAAGGAACCGTCGTCTTTGAGGACGCGCTTAATCTCGCCAGTCCATACGAGTGACCATTCGAGGTAAGCTTTAGAGGTGAGATTGTCTTTGTAGGATTGGTATCCGATCCCGAGATTGTAGGGTGGGGAGGTCACGACGAGGTCTACGGATTGATCCGCGAGGGTCTTCATGCCTTCGACGCAGTCGCCATGGTGGAGGTCGAAGCGGGTTTTGCCAGGAGGGAGGACCTTTTCGGGGGCGGCAGGAGCGTGAGAAGGGGGCGTCGGCCCGGCAGGGGTTTCGAGTCCGGGGAGAAAATCAGAGTCGGGCATGGGAGAATGGGAGTGAATGGTGTCGGAAGTGTTGTGGCGGATTTCAGCCCGAGTCGAGCTCGCAAAGAGTGGCACCAAAGTTCCGGGCGGCGGCGTGCAGCCGTTCCCGTCCCCGGGCCATGTTTTCGGCCAGGCTCAGAGTGGGATCGCGGATTTCGGAAATCGGACCGAAGGAGGCCTCCATCGAGCGATCGGCGAGGCTACCGCAAAAGGCGGCGGTTGCTTTTCCTTTTCTGCGGGCCATCTCAACCACACCGAAAGGGCCCTTGCCCTCCAGTG
>JAGNMT010000441.1 GCA_017991025.1 Verrucomicrobiales bacterium | reverse complement strand
TCCTCCTCAGTTAACCCTGCACATTGAAAATCCACAGGACGTCCTGATGTTTCTGCTCTTTTTTGCAGTCGCCATCAGTATGGGGACACTCACGTCGCGGGTTCACGAGAGGTAGTTGGAGCGTGAGCGACAGCAGGTTGAGAAAGAGGCCCTGATGTTGGAGCGGGAACAGCTTCTGGAGGCAAAGCATCGGGCCGAAATCCTCGCCGAATCCGAACGACTGCATCGCACTCTTCTTGACAGTATCTCTCATGAACTCAAAACGCCCATTGCTATCATCCGCACGGCTCTTGATGGACTGGAACCGGGGCATAGGGTGGCCCTTGAAATTGAAACGGCGACGCTTCGCCTTCAGCGTATTGTTGAGAATTTTCTCGAAATGACCCGTATTGAATCCGAAGTCATGGAGGCAAAAAGGGAGTGGTGTGATCTTGACGATGTCCTTCACACGGCGAGTGAGGCCTTGCGCCGGGAGGGGCAGTTTCATCGACTTGTGACATCGGGTCGAGAGAACCTACCTCTGCTCAAACTCGACGGGCTTCTGTTGGCGCAAGCCCTTGGGAATGTGCTGCATAATGCGAGCATCCACGCACCCGTGGATTCACCGGTGGAGTTGCGAGTTTCATTGAATGGTAACTCACTCGAGTTGATCGTTCGCGATCATGGTCCCGGACTTGAGTCGGGAGACGAACTGCGGGTCTTTGATAAGTTCTATCGAGCCTGCAACGCTCCTGCAGGGGGGACCGGATTGGGACTGGCAATTGCGCGAGGCTTTCTGCTTGCTCAGGGCGGAGAGATCAGGGCTCGTAATCATCCGGATGGTGGTGCCGAGTTTATCATTACCGTTCCCACTGAAACCTATCCCGTCTGATCTCGTGAGCAAAGCGCTTATCATCGAAGACGAAGGGCAGATGCGCCGCCTCTTGCGACGCGTGCTGGAGGCCCGGGATTACCAGGTTTGTGAGGCGGAGAATGGGCAGCGGGGCTTGCATGAAGCTGCCTTTCAGAAGCCTGACGTCGTCCTCCTCGATCTGGGGCTTCCGGATATGGATGGGATCGCCGTGCTTCATAGGCTTCGCGAATGGACTGATGTGCCGGTGCTGATCCTGTCGGTTCGTAACGAAGAGGCACGCAAGGTGGATGCGCTTGAAAGCGGTGCCGACGATTATGTCACGAAGCCTTTTGGTACTGCCGAGCTTATTGCCCGCTTGACTGTAATTCAGCGACGGAGGTTTACCCGTCAGAGCCCTGATATTGTTGCGGGGCCGCTTCGTATCAACCTGCTGCATCACGAGGTCACTCTGCGCGGAGAGGAGTTGAAGCTGACACCAACCGAGTTTTCACTGATGAAGGTCCTGGCCGCGAGCGCCGGTCGTATCGTGACCCAGTCACAGATCATGAAGCAGGTTTGGGCCGGTCAGCAGTCCGGTCAAACGGAGGGCTTGCGCGTTCACATCAACCACTTGCGTCGGAAACTTGGCGATTCAGCGCCCCGTATCATAAACGAACCGGGCATTGGTTACCGTTTGGTTGACGAAGAGTCTGATGCGGAGCAACCCGACGGGAGTTGAGAAGATGGATTGTGCTTAATGACACGGAAATTTTGCGGCGAAGAGGCGATCGATATCGCCCCGCATTGCCGGTCACGCCGAGAATCTGGCCGCCTTTCGTCAAGGACTCATGCAGGGCGGGGTAGGGCACTTCCTGAACGGTTGATACCCTTTTCGATCGCGATCACTGCTGCGGTGGCTGCGGATTGGGCGGCGATCATGAAGGTGAACTCGATGCGATAGGCCCCGTAGGCAACATAACTCGACGAGGGGCAGGTCGGCGAGAGCAGATTCACACATTCGGCGGCGGCCGGAATGAGACAACGATAGGGAATGCCGCAGGGGATCCAGTCAGCTTCACCGGATTCGTTGAAGACGGCGCCTTCGTTCCAGACCCGCCCGTCCTTCACGATGCGGCGGGCATGATGCAGATCGGGCGGCCACCAGATAAGGCCGACGGAGTCGATGACGGGTTCCGGGTTTGCCTTTCTGACATGGGCTTCGGTCAGGACAAAATCACTGATCATACGCCGACCGTTGCGAACATAAAAAGCGCGGGGCCAGCCTCCATTGTCGGTGAACTCGTCTTTGCCGAGCCCTCAGCGGGACCATTGGGCGCGCACCGCTTCGGGTACGGATGGATCATTCGCCATGGATCAGTAAACGCCCTGAATATAGTTGCGATTCGTGCGCAGCATCTCTTCGTGCTCGGCGTAGGTCGCGATGGGTTAGCGGTGATTCCATCCGGTGAAGTTGCCCGCAAGCGAATGCCACGAACCGGGATCGGTTTTGCCGTTAGGCAGGGAAGGTCCCGGCGCGGAGATAACGCCTCCCGCCCGCGAGGCAGCGACGTTGCAATTCCTAGTGGTCGGGATCGTAGTCGTCCGGTTTTCCGGGAGGGATCCGGTTTGCGGGATCTTTCGTCAGGCAGAGACGGAAGCAAAAGCCCTGAATGCTCCCTTCTGCCTCGCCGTGTTTTCCGGGGGCAGTATCCTGCAAGCCAAAAAAGACGCCGCTGCCGGGATCTTCCGGTATCACATAGGGGTCCACCTTTTTGTCTAATTGACCGTGCCGGGTGTCAGTGCGAATGCCATTCTTGGTTTCGCTGTATGCTGCGTTTCCCTCGCGCCCAACTGCGAATCGTATCCCCGCCTGCGCCAGAAGGTCGCCTTCGTAGGTCACGTCGATGAAAATTTATGCCTGCACTTCCGCGCCATTCTCAAAATGCAGTGCGGTGATACGTGGCCCGTCTTTTTTACTCCGTTCGTTTCCTTTAGCCGATGTCCCCGCAGCACGGTCACGGCGGTCTCTTTGACTCACTCATCGAACACGGCTTCGGCAGCAAGGGGTTCAAAACGCCGGAGCCCTGGTTCTTTTGAATGATCACGAAGCATCGCTTCGATTTTATCCTGCCGTCCTTATCGGTGCTGGAGACGGTAGCCGATTCCGGGCTCGTTTCGAATCTCCAACGATGACTCTTCGAGCTTTTTCCTGAGGTGATTGGCATAGACTCGCAGGTAGTGAGTCTGATCCTCGGCCTGTGGACCCCAGACGGTTCGGAGGAGTTGCTTCAGGGTGACAATCTTCCCTCCGTGGCGCACAAGGACAGCGAGGAGCGAATATTCTGTGGGCGTGAGTTTGAGCGAATGAGCGTTCAGAGACGCTTCGTGCCGGGCTGGATCGATGGTGAGATCTCCGAAGCATAGATTCGCTGAGTCGTCCGCTCCCTGCCGGCGCTGAATGGCCGTGAGACGTGCGATGAGCTCGGCGGTGCTGAATGGCTTCGTCACGTAGTCGTCCGCACCCGCATCGAAGGCGGCGAGTTTCACCGATTCCTGGTCGCGGACACTGAGGATGAGGACAGGCACCTGGCTCCATTCGCGGAGTCGTTTCAAGACGTCGACGCCGTCCAAATCGGGCAGCCCGAGGTCGAGAAGTATCACATCGGGTTTATGGAAAACGGCATCCTGTAGACCGAGCTGACCTGAGGCGGCCTCACGCACCGAGTAACCTTTGGCTTCCAGCGCCATGCGGAGAAGGCGGCGGATTTGGATTTCATCGTCGATGATGAGGGCGGTCATGGGGGGCGCTTGCTTGCGGAGACGGGGAACTATCATCCACTTCCACCGGCAGTTCCATTGTGAATTCCGCTCCTCCATCGGGGTGATTGCGGGCAGATATGTCGCCGCCGAGGGCGCGGAGGAACCCGCGGGAGATGGCAAGGCCGAGTCCGGTGCCTCCTGCTGGTGAACCGGGAGCGCGGTAGAATTTCTCGAAAACGCGTTCTTCGTTTCCGGGAGGAAGTCCGGGCCCTTGGTCGCGAAGGACGAGGCGGAGCCGGTCCGGTCGGACGAGACGGGCGCGGAGTTCGACGTGGGTACCG
>JAGNMT010000440.1 GCA_017991025.1 Verrucomicrobiales bacterium | reverse complement strand
TCTTTTACCAGGGCCCCGACTTCGAGTCGTTCGACCTCCCCAAGATCGAGCCCGGCGCTACCCTCAAAATAATGCCAGCCGACGCCCCCGCCAAAAGCGAGCAGAGCAATCGCGAGGTAGAAAGGGGTGAGAAAAATCACCCTCAGGAAGACAACGAGCATCCGCAGCCAGATCGGCAATTTTTTCACCGCCGGGTCAATCGATGTTAATGGTGATTGCACCGCAGGTTCCGGTATGGCCTCCATCGCGGCTGGTACGTCCGTTGCCGTTTCTTCCGGAGCGTCAATCAATGCCGTATCGGTCGTCTTCGCTTCCTCTGCCATTGTCACCGTTCCGGCTTCGGTCACGACCTCCTCATCCGGCGCCTTCTCAGTGGCTGTTTCGCTCACCGGCACACCTTCCGTCTCCTGTTGATCCGCCGATTCAGCTGCCTCCGGAATCGCTTTTTCCGTCTCCTCCCGTGGCTCCCGCTCAACCGCCGCTTCCATCACGACTTCCGCTTCTACAGCCACGTCGGGCTCGTTCGAGGGAGTCGGATCTGTCGATGTTTCTTCCATGCTACTACTGCCAAACTGGTGCTCACCGGCGTCCGCCGAACAGGAATCGCAACAACCCGCCGAGAGGACCGCGCGGCGCGACTTCGACAGGGATGATCTCGTCCGGAAGCATCACCGCGGCGATGATGTTAGGGTTTTCCCGCGAAGGTCCCTCCGGCAATGTCACAGCATAGGCTGCCGGATCGGCGTAAACCTTACGCAACACTCCTGCCGCGATGGGGGCGGCACTGTGTCCTCCGCTCAGCGTTTCCTGGCCCTTGCCCTGGGTCACGGCGGCAAAGGCGATCCGCGGGTTCTTCGCATCGACCCATCCCGTGAACCAGGCGAGAGACCGGAGGCGACCTCCCACTGACCACTGGGCTGTCCCTGTCTTGCCATAAACCACCGGGCTCCGCATTGAGGCGTTCCCTCCCGTGCCGCCGGGGTAGTTCACCACCCCCCACATTCCGTCGCGAACGAGGTCAATGTCTTCGATTCTTAATCCCAGCGAATGGGCCTTCCGGGGCTCGTTGTGCATGACCACGTTTCCGCTCTTCAGGTCGACCGTTTCCCGAACCAGCCGGGGCTGCGGGACAAATTCGCCGTTTGCCAGCGCCGCCATCGCAAATGCCATCTGCACCGGAGTCGCGAGGACTTCCCCCTGACCAATCGCAAAATTGGCGAGACTCCGGGGATCGCCATAGGTATCCGGATTGGGAATATTGCCCGGAGAGACCGAGGGCAGCGGAAGCGTCGGCATCTGCCCCAGTCCGAATCGGGCGCACACATCTGCAATGGGAGCCGCCCCGGTATTCAGTGCCGCCTGATAAAACCAGGTGTTGCACGAACTCACCAGTGCATACCGCACGTCCATCGGCCCAAAAGAATGGGAACTCCAGTTATTGAAATATCGCCCGTCGACCATCAGTCCGCTCGGTCCTGTGAACTGAGTATTCAACCCGTCAATCTGACCCGACGCCATGCCGGCCAGCGCGACAAAAGGCTTGAACGTGGATCCCGGCGGATAGGCCCCTGTCACCGCACGGTCAAACAAGGGGGCCTCTTTTCCCGCCGCCAGCGCCGCGTAGTTTTCGGTCGAGATCCCACCTTCGAAAAGATTCGGATCAAACGAGGGATAAGACACCATCGCGAGAATATCCCCGGTGTCCGCGTCCACTGCGACAAAGGCCCCGGGGCGACCACTCCTGGCGAGTTGATCCCTCGCGAGACGCTGCATCGCGAGATTGATCGAGAGCACTAACGTACTGCCCGCTTGGGGCGACCGGGCCACCTCCTGATACCGCAGCGCGCCCTCTGTATCATAGAGCCGCAGGACCTCGCCATCCGTTCCCCGGATCTGCTCATCCAGCGTGATTTCCATCCCGGCACGGCCCTCCGTGGGCGGCCAGGCATACTCCACTTTTCCGATCGGGCCGCGCTGATCGGGCAACGCAACACCGATGTAGCCGATGAGATGGGCCGTGAGATCGCCCTGCGGGTACTCCCGAACATAGACGGACTCAAGTGCACAGCCCTCGGGCAGGGGCTCGGGTAAAGTGGCGAGCACTTCCCTCGGCATCACCCCGGAAATCGCAAGAGGAACCCAGGGGCGGTTCTCATAATGTTTTTTCACCTCCTCCGCCGAGAGGTCCGTCAGAGGAATCTTTTCGCCGAACAGCGCCGTGAGCGCCGCCACCTTTTCCACCGCTACCTCAGCGGACTCCGCCACTGCCGCGAGGCGATAGACGAGGCGTTTCTCGACCCGGTTCACCGCGAGCGGCGTTCCATCAGAAGACACAATGACACTCCTCGCCGCGGGAACCCGGAAGGTCTTCACCTGCCAGTCGGGCGACGCCAACATCGGGGTGGTCCCGCCGTTCACGGACTCGATCGTGACTTCGGTTTCTCTTACCGGTGCCGGAGGTCCGAAAACCGGATCGAGCGGTGCCTGCCCGGTCTCGTCCCCTTCTTGCGCTATCAGAGCGATCCGGAGGAGCAACGAACACAATCCAACCGCCACGGCCCACGGTATGCCGGGTCGTAGCCACTTTCCCCATGGAGGGAGATTCTGTCGAGCTATGTTCAAGATCGGAGAGATGGACGCGTCAACTGCCAGCCCGAAAATCAGCCGGGCCCTCACCCGGCGACAAATGCAACGCTATCGTCACCGGAGGTTGAGCCTATAACCGGATCACGAGGAGATCAAGGTCGGGATAGGGTAGCCTCGAGCGGACGCCGGGCACGGGAAGGGAGACGCCTCGCGCCCCCCTTAAAAACGTGCCGCCTTTGCTGCACCGCCATTATCGAGCTCCTTCTACCTGCTACGCAACGACTCCAGCCGGTGACTCAAATAAAATGGGGTCGAGTCAATGACTCAACCCCACCGGGCTTTCGTGAATTACCGCCGGACGAGCAGAAGGAATACCTTACTTGGCTTGGAATGAATCCAGGATGGACTGTGCCACTGCCTTCCCCTTTTCGTCCCCCACAGGAAGAATGCCCCAGAATTCAGCAGCAGACCCGTTCTTCATGAAGATGAAGGCAATAGTGAAAATCACTTTATCCCCTGTTTCCTTGTAGACCCCTGTTCCCGGGATGGAGACGAAGGGCATGCCATCCCGTTCACCCTCCGTGACTTCGCCGAATTCGACTTCTTTGTAGTTCTCGTCGAGCCATTCACCGCCACTCTCCATCGCATCGTCGATAAAAGCATCGACGTCCTCCTTCGATTCCACAACCTCGGCACGAAACCACATTTCCACTTCCGTAGGGCCGGTGACGAGAAAAAAATCGTCATCCGCTTCCGCCGGAGTCAATTCCCAGTCATCCGGCACGTTGACCGTAAAGAGGGTCTCCTTTTCGGTCGGGTAGTGAATCACCGTATCCGCCAAAGCCGATCCGGCGCTGAGGGAAAACGCAAGAATGGCAATAGCAGCTCTAAAGGTTTTTTGAAGAATCGTCATGATAATGGAATGATTCCATTACCCATTCCCCCTTATTCTGCAAATAATTTCAATTACTCATCAGCCCGGAGACCATCTCCCGACCAAGCTGCAGCTCACGGCGGAGAAAATTTTCGGCCATACAACTCGAAGGTAGTAACCCGGCGGACCGTCACGACCGCACCATTCACCCTTCCCCTTCCCGCACCCCGTTCAGCACCTCAAACTCGCGGCACCAGCCTTTGATCTCGAGGTCGTTGAAGATCTTGCCCATGACGCGGCGGAGGAGTCCTTTGAGGTTGGCGTTTTCCAAGTCGGCGAGGCTGCGCACGGCGGCTTCTTTGTAGGTCTCGAGCAGGAGCATGCACTTGTCATCCGCTTCCAGTTCGTGGGCGAGGGTACGGATCTTGTGAATTTCGACACCGGCCAGGTCCTCGTGACTCCAGAGTGAATCTAGCA
>JAGNMT010000439.1:1843-3942 GCA_017991025.1 Verrucomicrobiales bacterium | reverse complement strand
CGCTCAACGTGACTCCGGCCTTCATCAGCCGCCGCATCAATGAGCTTCACGAAGAGAACCCCATGCTCGGTCACCGCGGTTGCCGCCTCGGCATCGTTTACCCTGAAATCACGAAGATGCAGGCCACCGCGATCCTTGAGGCTGCCGTCGAAGTGCAGAAAAAAGGCATCGCCGTGCTTCCCGAGATCATGGTTCCGCTCGTCGCCTATGCGAAGGAACTTGAGCTTCAGAAAGCTGTCATCGACGAAGCCGCCGTTGAGGTTCGCAAGAAACACGGTCTCAAAGCCAGCCAGTTGAAATACTCGGTCGGCACCATGATCGAGATTCCACGTGCCGCACTCACCGCCGCCGATGTCGCGAAACACGCCGAGTTCTTCAGCTTCGGCACGAACGACCTTACCCAGACCTGTCTCGGTCTGAGCCGTGATGACTCCAGCTCATTCCTTCCCGCCTATCAGGAAGCCGAAGTGGTGAACAACAACCCTTTCTCCAGCCTCGATCAGACCGGTGTCGGTCAGCTCGTCGAGATCGGTGTCAAAGGTGGTCGTTCGGCCAAACCAAAGCTCAAAGTCGGCATCTGTGGCGAACACGGCGGGGATCCTTCCTCGGTGAAGTTCTTCCACCGCACTGGCCTGAACTACGTGAGCTGCAGCCCCTTCCGCATCCCCATCGCCAAGCTCGCCGCCGCACAGGCCGCGCTTGAAGAGAAGGCCGCAAAGAAGAAATAAGCTTCCTTCACGGGCGTCCTCTTGACGTTTGAATTCCGAAAAGGCGGTTCCGCGAGGGGCCGCCTTTTTTTGTGTCTTTTCTGAGAGGGCTCACACAAAGCCACGAAGCCACAAAGATGAGAACATGAGTTCTGAAATGTCATTTCCCGGCAATGCCTTTGTGGCTTCGTGGCTTTGTGTGAACTCCAAAAACGAAGTCGCGCCGGAGAAAGATTATCGGAATCTCTGTCAGGTGAATGATAAGCAACCTCATGCGGCCGTGCGGGTAAAGTGACTCCTCGTGAAATTCTTGAACCTTTTCCTCGCCAGATCTCGCATGAGTTGCTTGTATGGCAGGCAAGCCCATGACCACGCCCCCGCTTCCGGATCAACCCGAAGGTACCGTTGATGCCGCAATGGCTCTCCATGCCGGACATTTGGAGGCGACAATTGCCGCTGACGGTTCCGACCGCGTGTCCGACAAACCCGCCGGTGCGCTGGAAAACATTTCGATTGAAATAGCCGATATCGAACTCCTAGCCTCCGAGGTTCAGGGCGAGCGCATCGGCCGCTACAAACTACTGCAACAGATCGGCGAGGGCGGCTTCGGCACGGTGTGGATGGCCGAGCAGATGGAGCCGGTGACGCGCCGGGTGGCGCTGAAGATTATCAAGCTCGGCATGGACACGCGGGAGGTCATCGCCCGCTTCGAGGCCGAACGGCAGGCGCTCGCGATGATGGACCACCCGAACATCGCCAAGGTCCTCGACGCGGGCGCGACGGACAAGGGACGTCCGTTCTTCGTCATGGAGCTCGTGAAGGGAATCCCCATCACCCAATACTGCGACGAGGCCGGACTCGGCACGCGCGAGCGACTCGCGCTCTTTGGTGAGGTGTGTGCGGCGATCCAGCACGCGCATCAAAAAGGGATCATCCACCGCGACATCAAGCCGTCCAACGTCATGGTCACCCTCCACGGCGACAAGCCAGTGGCGAAGGTCATCGACTTCGGCATCGCCAAGGCCACACAGGGTAAGCTCACCGACAAGACCCTGTTCACCCGCTACGAACAGTTCATCGGCACGCCCGTCTACATGAGCCCCGAGCAGGCCAGTCTCAGCGGGCTGGACATCGACACCCGCAGCGACATCTACGCACTGGGCATCCTGCTATACGAGTTGCTCGTCGGCAAGCCGCCCTTCGATGCGAAGTCGCTGCTCTCCGCCGGTTATGAGGAAATGCGCCGCATCATCCGCGAAGTCGATCCGGTGAAACCTTCCTCGCGCATCAGCACCATGGCCGGCGAAGAGCGAACCCTGCTCGCGAAGGCACGACACATCGAGTCGGCAAAGGTGGGCAAGCTCATCGAGCCCGACCTCGACTGGATCGTGA
>JAGNMT010000439.1:0-1743 GCA_017991025.1 Verrucomicrobiales bacterium | reverse complement strand
CCGGTGAAACCTTCCTCGCGCATCAGCACCATGGCCGGCGAAGAGCGAACCCTGCTCGCGAAGGCACGACACATCGAGTCGGCAAAGGTGGGCAAGCTCATCGAGCCCGACCTCGACTGGATCGTGATGAAAGCGATCGAGAAGGACCGCACCCGCCGGTATGAAACGGCCAGTGCCTTCGCTCAGGACATCGAACGCCATCTGCAAAACGAGCCGGTGCTCGCTCGACCGCCGAGCTTCGGTTACAAAGCCGGTAAGTTCATCCGCAAGCACAAGAGCTCCGTCGCCGCTCTAGGGGCCGTTCTCATGACGTTGATCGCAGGCCTGGCCGCTTCGGCCGTGTTGTATTTCCGGGAGCAAGAGCAACATCGCTTGGCTGAGGACCGGTTGGCTGAAGTCAGCGTTGTACAAGTGTTGCTCGGCAAACATCTGAGGGAGACGGATCCTGAAGGAGCCTTTCTCTGGTTCTCGAATGCCGCTGAATCTGGCAATCCGATGGCTATGGAGGAGCAGGGCTTGATGCTCTCCAACGGGGTCGGCGTCCCCGTTGACATAAGCAAGGCGGTTGCGCTATTTCAGGCGGCTGCCAATCGTGGCTCTGTACCTGCATCCGCATATCTTGGTGAATGTTACCTTCGCGGAATAGGTGTGCCACCCGACCCGCTTCGCGGCATTGCGCTACTCAGGCAGGCGGCGGATGCGGGCTATCCGCAAGCCATCGCACGACTTGGCGACTGCTATGCCAAGGGAACTGGCACAACTCAGGATTTTTCCGAAGCGGCACGCCTTTTCGAGAAGGCGTCCGATCTCGGCAATCCAGAAGCACTCGGCAATCTCGCGGTGCTTTACATCAACGGACAGGGCGTCCCGAAAGATCTTGAGAAAGCCTTCGAATTGATCAACAGAGGGGCAAGTAAGGGGCAAGCGTATTGCATGTCTCTTTTGGCTCAATGCGTCGAGGGTGGTGTTGGAACTCCTGCGGATCTACTGCGGGCACGGTCACTATACCATAACGCTGCGGAAGCAGGAGATACACGCGCGAAGGCCTGGTGCAAACGAAACGGGATTCCTTACAATGAGCGCTGAATGTGTCACTTCCCGCGAGGTGATACAAGTGGCCGGCGGCAAACCGCCGAGGTCCTCAACGTCTCCACCCCCGCCGCAAAACGCGACTGGACCGATGCAAGGGCGTGCCTTTTCGGATGGCACGCCATGAGAGGCATTATTTCGGAATGACAACGAGCCGGGAAGACGCTACGGGAAACATCCCGGTCCGCCCCCCAAGAATCACCCGCCCGTCTTAATTCACCGATGTCTCCTTTCTCCCTGCCTGCCGACTATTTCCGGATCAGGCGGGTAAGCAGTTTTCAGGAATTAGCCGCAACCCCGTTCGGCAACGGAATCAATGCCCTTTGCTGGCAGCGCACGCTATCAGGAAATTTCGACGAAGTGATGCAAGGCCTCTCCCTCAGCGACGGGATCACCACGCTCGACGACTCCGCTCTTCTGGATCTTCCCTTGAGCCTCCCGGGCCGGGCAGCGATCAATACACTCCTGGATGAGCAGCGCCTGCTCCGGGATCTCAATCTCGACCCAGTGCTCAATTGCATCACCGCCTACCCGCGCGACGAAGACGGCCCCGTTGCCACCGACGTTTACTCCTTTCACGTGGACAGCGCTCCGATCGAGGCGGACACGTGGCTCTGCACCTACCATGGAGCGCCGAGTGAAGGCCTGCGCAAC
>JAGNMT010000438.1 GCA_017991025.1 Verrucomicrobiales bacterium | reverse complement strand
TCTTGAAGCGGTCCATTGCCGGATAGATCTCGAGAAGGCGCGCCGCCCCTTCCCCGCCGCCGGTGGCCTGGGCACCCCAGGCATACCAGTGATTGATGGCCCGATCGCGCAGCCATTCGTAAACACCATTCTCAGGATTAAAGGCATGATGTTCCGCTGTGACCCCGAGAGAAATGGCGACACGGTCGGGAGGAACAGAGGCGAGCGCCCGGACTTGCGCTTCGGCCTCGACGAACCGCCCGCGACCGGCAAGAGCGTGAACACGTTCGAGGGCTGCCCCGTAGTGCGCAGGATCCACAATCAGGTCGCTCGAAAGGGGCGGCAGCTCCGGTGGTAGAGTGGAGACGAGACCAATGCCTTCAACATATCGCTTCCCCGGTTCTCCGGGTTCAAGGTCACCGGCCTCAAAATATTCGCGCATCCGTCCGTTCCCGGGACCACTCGTCTCCGTAAGGTCGAAAACGAACGTCTCCCCTTTTCCATCGCGCTCCCAGTCGAGAAGAATCCGACGACCGGGCCAGTCGAGTTCGATTCGGGTGATCACCCCCGTTTCACCCGCGCAATGAGTTGCGCCATCAGCGTCGGTGAAATCGCGGAGCACGGTGACCCGGCGATGAACAGAAAGATGATCAATGGTGCAGCCCATGAACGATTGGGAAGGATGGGGGCGTTCGGCCAACCCGGTGAACGCGGAAAGTTCGTCATTGCCGCCCCGGAATGCAACGCTGTTTTCTATCGTTTGGACCGCCTCTTTTCGGCAAGTGACCGGGAAAGACGCCAGTCTACCTTCCTGGATACATCATGGTCCATAGCACTGACTTTCACTTCAATGCGGTCCGGCCTCATGGCAGAGACACCTCCTTCACGAACACCCCCTCTCGAACAAAAACGCAGTGGATTTGAAGCGTTGGCGGGGAATCCTTGACGAACCGAATAAAAGACGATCCTATTCCCCGGAATGGATCTTGATCAGCAGTGCGGAAACCGGACACCGCTCTTTTCGAAAACAGCACCTGGAATACTCCTATTGCTCGTCGTCGGCGTCGGCGCAGCCTTTATTTTTCCGTGGGTTCAACGGTTCGAGCCTGGTGGCAGCTTACTGGCTCGCTATTCTCCTCTCACCGAGGGAGGAGCACGACTAACGGTGGAGTATGATGCGGCAGGTGCGATCACCAAGTGGTCGAGCCAAAACGATGTTCTCCTCCCCCCTGCACTCGCGCTTGCTTCGTCGGTGCGGGAGAGTGAACGCAAAGCAATCAATCACTTCTTTCTGCGGGAGGGTGAAACCGGCGACCTTGAGGTGACTGAACTGGTCAAGCGGATGTCCAAGGCCACGATCTACCAAAGCGTCACGCGCAGTCTCACGGTTGATGGAACAACCTCGGACTCCGTTATCCTCGCGATCCGGGATAACCGCGCCGACTTCCTTGTCGCCTTTTATGATCCCGCCACCAACTCACAAACACTGTTTGAGCCTCCTATTCCGATCCTCGATGCGAATCTTACGGCGGGTCGGACCTGGACCGGCAATGGGCGGAGGATCGCACCGGAAGGAGAAGTCGACTACCTGTACACCGCCACCGCAGTGGAAATGCCGGAATATACCCGGGAGGACGGCACCTTTGAGAAAACGCTGAGGGTTGAAACGCGCCTCATTTTCTCCGCAGGCACCGAAAAGATTTTCGAAGGCGTGAGCCATTACTTCCTCGCCCCCGGTCTCGGTGCGGTGGAATCAAGATCCCTTAATGCGGACGGTCAACTCAAATCCCGTTCCCTAGTGTGCAGTGCGACAGACATTTTCATTCGAAGTGCGTCTTTGCCGGGAGCAACCAATCTACCTGCACAGACTCCTCTTTCACCTGATGTGATGGAGTGGAATCTCAGCCGTTTCGCGAGCACTCGCAGTGCCACCGATAACTCGCAGAGCAGCGTGCCGCCCACGTGGATCCCCACGGATCCGCCGACGCTGCTCGCCGCACGATATGACGGAGGACTCACGGCCTTCCAGGCGCTTGAATCAGGTGCCCCGCCGCTCTGGCATTTTCAACCCGGCGGCACGATTTATGGCCAGCCAGCCTTCGATCCGGCAAGCGGCCGAATCTACTTCGGCGCAGCCGACAAACGCCTTTACGCCCTCGACTCCCGCGGCCTTTTCCTGTGGAGCGTTTTGACAGATGACAACATCGTGACGCGACCACTCGTCGCCGGAAAATTTGTCATCGTCGGCAGTGAAGATCGCGGAATCTACTGTATCGATTCGTCGACAGGCCGTGAACATTGGAAACGTTCACTGGGTGCGGCTATCGTTTCATCTCCGGTCGCGGCGGATGGAATCGTCATTTCCGGCTGCGATGATGGGGGGATATATGCTTTTGATCTGGAAAACGGTGAGGAGCAATGGCGCTTTGAGGGCACTGAACCGATTGAGGCACCGCTCACGATTTCGGATGGCTGTGTTTTTGCCGGAACCTTCGGGGGCAACCTTCTCGCACTCGACCGTCGCGATGGTCGGCTCATCTGGTCAACTGACGCAGGAGGGCATTTGCGCACCTCGCCAGTTGTCTCGGAGGACATGATTTACCTCGTCACGGGGAATTCAAGGCTCGGTGCCTTCGATGTGAAAACCGGCCACCGCCATTGGTTGTCAAAAGAGGATGACTATGTCGGCCCACCCGTTCTCATTGGCGAGATGCTCCTGGTCGGGAACGAGAACGGAGATGCGCATGCCGTCGACCTCCGTGGCATCCGCCGGAAAACATGGCCGGTAGCGGGGGCAACAAACCCCACCGACGACATCCCCGCTTTAAACCTGGGCGCGAGCGAGGGCGGCGGCGCAGTCTGGTTTGCCGATCAACGGTCCGTGATTCGCCGTCTCGGACCTGTCATTGCGGGGCCGACCACGCTTCAGGCTTCGTGGATACTGCCTTTTTCAAACGCGCCGCTCCTCCGTAATTTTCTCACCATCGCTCCTGTCGCCTACCGGGATTATGCCCTCGTTCTGGATGCGAATCGGAATATCTTCCTGCTCGATCCGACGGCCGGGACCGTAAAAAACGCAGGCACATTCGGCGATAGTCATTCTCCCGCGATAGAGCCAACCGTCGCCGGCGACACCCTGCTCGCCATTGCCGGAACAACGCTCCATGCAACAGAGCTGCCGGGGGGAAATCCACTGTGGAAGTTTGATGCCAAAGAGAGCGGCTCCCTCCCGGTCACCGTCAGCGACGAGACAGTCCTATGGCTAACCCAGCATTTCCCAACTGAAGAGGCCGGAAAAAAGGCGCAACCTGAGGGAGCCATGCACGCGATCGACCTAAAAACAGGATCCCTTCGCTGGAAAACGCCGCTCTCCGGATTCACCGGAATCGGTTCGGCACTGGTCTCCGGAGGACTAGTCTACACGAGCGCCCCGGCGGCGGCATTTGATCTCGCCACAGGCGAGTCGCGCTGGAAGACACAGGCGGTCGGCTCCCCTCTGGGAGGCGGGGCGCTTGATGAAAACGGGGAGAGTCTTTATATCGGGCTGGTTGACGTGGACTCGTCGTCCGCGAGTATCGCCGCGATTCGCACCCGGGACGGTAGCGTGCTCTGGCAACAGAAGATCGGTGACTCGCCCATGAATCCCCTCGAGCGGCCATGGCTAAGTGGCGATACACTCGTCGTTCCCCTGTGGTCAGGTGAAGTGATCGGGCTCGCAGCATCCGATGGCGTCGAACGCTGGCGATACAAACCTGCAAAGCCGCGTCACGGAATCTCAGTCGGAGAGGGTAGGGTCTGGTTTGTCCAACACAACTCTCTCGTAGTCGCTCTTGATGCAGGCACGGGACGGATCTCGGCACAACTCGGACTGGATATTGACATAGGCAGCATCCACGCCTTCGCACCCCGCCCTCTCATTATGGGCGATCAAATTGTCACTCCTCTGTCGATGGCACTGCTCGGTCTC
>JAGNMT010000437.1 GCA_017991025.1 Verrucomicrobiales bacterium | reverse complement strand
CTTCAAAAGAGCGGGGGCGAGCCCGTCTCCGTTCTCGATTGTATTGATAAGCTTGTTCGCCGAGATCAGGGTCTTGCTGAGGTCTTTGACTGCCTGGTCGAAATGAGAAGCGACCGGATTGATCGCCACGAGAGTGGAACTCAATTGCGTGACCCCTGCATCGACGCGGGCGAGGGTCGATTTGGCTGCGTCTGCCGTTTCGGCGACCTTATTGAGTGTCCCGCCGGTTTTTTCGAGGAGGGGATCCAATTTTTTCGCGGCAGCGTGGACGTACTCCGAAGAGGCTCGCATTTCGGCAAGAATGACAGAGAGATTCTTCATGTTCTCTTCGGTCATGAATCCCTTTTCGAGGGAGGCCGAGAGCGTTTCGAACCGGTCTGCGGCCGCGCGAATTTCGCCGGCTGTTTCAGTCACTTGATCGAGTGTCTCGCCGGCACTTCCGGCGAGATCGTTGAGCGAACTTACCGACTCAGCCTGGATACGGTGCCCTTCGGGCAAAAATTCACCGCTCGGTTTTTCCGGCGGGATGATCCTGACAAAGCTGTCGCCCATGAGACCGCTCGTGCCGACTCTAGCCGCAGAGCCGAGCGGTATTCGGCGACCCGGGAATATCGTCAGCTCGACGGAGAGCGAAGTGGAGTCGCTGTTCAGTTCGGGATCTGACGAGACTGTACCGATCTCGACACCGCCAAGCCTTACGGGTACTCCGGCATAGATGCCCGTCGCGTCCCTGACTTCGACAGTGATGGCATACCCGCCGCCGGGGCTCGCGTGGAATTTGTCGAAATGCAGAATCAGCCATGCCAGCAGCGTCACTCCCAGCATGACAAAAAGACCGACGAAGACTTCAGTGCGATGTTTTGATCCCGGCATTATTTTTCAACGCTCGAATATGCGCCCGTTTCCCCCCGGTGACAATGGGCAGTCTGCGCGGGACCGTCCTGAGAGAGTGGCATCACTCCCGCCCCATCGCGTCGGCATTGATAAATTCACGAATGGCCGGATCGTCCGAGGCATCGATCTCCGGGGGCGGACCGGCGAAGTGAACCTCGCCGTGCTTTAGAAAAATCACCTGATCCGCCACGAATCGCATCGCTCCGAGATTGTGGGTCACCACCACCGAGGTAAGGCGGAGCTCGTCTTTCAGTTTCGCGATAAGACGGGTGATACTCTCCGACAGGATGGGGTCGAGCCCTGCGGTAGGCTCGTCGTAGAGCAGGCATTCGGGCTTGCCGGCGATGGCGCGGGCAAGAGAGACGCGTTTCCGCATGCCGCCGGAAAGGACATCGGGCATTTTTCGATCCTGACCTTTTAAACCAACGAGATGGAGCACCTCATCGACCCGATGGGCAATGAACGCTTCGTCTCTCACTCCCGCCTCGCGCAGGGGGAAGGCCACGTTTTCCCCGACGGTCATGGAATCGAAAAGCGCCCCGTCCTGAAATAGAACCCCGATCTGCCTTCGAATCGGAGTCAGGGCTCTCTCGCTCATCGTGCCGATCTCGATGCCCTTCACTTTCACGGTTCCGGAGAGCGGGCGCATGAGACCATTTAAATGTTTGAGGAGAACACTTTTCCCCGCACCGCTTCCTCCGAGAATGACCGTGGTCTTGCCCTTGGGGACGTTGAATGAAACGCCGCGCAATACATCGTGGCCGCCGAGAGTCTGCCTTAACGCCGCGATTTCGAAAAAGAGTTCGGGATTCGTGGGAGCGCTCATTTAGAGATTAATCGAAACCGTTGGCAGCAGCATATTTAACAAGAGGGAGAGAAAGAGATTCGAAATGAGGATGGCCAGTGACGAGTAGACGACCGCTCGCGTCGTGGCGCGCCCCACGCCGACAGCGCCTTCTGTGGTAGTGAGGCCCTGGTGACAGGAGATTAGGACAATGAGTCCCCCAAAGAAGGAGCCTTTGATCAGGCCTGTCAGAACATCGGGGACACCGGTGTGGGCGATCAGCTGAGTTTCGAACCACACTTTCGGTACGCCGAACAGATTTACGGTCAGGAGCTCTGAGGCGAGCATGCCGAAAAAAATCGCCTCTCCGACGAGGATAGGCATAGAGACCGTGATAGCGAGGATTCGCGGCACCACGAGGTAGTCAAGAGGGGCAACTCCCATCGCCCGGAGAGCGTCGATCTGCTCGGTGACGCGCATGGTGCCGATTTCGGCGGCCATCGAGGCACCCATTCGTCCCGCCACCATGAGGGCGGCGAGGACGGGCCCGAGTTCACGGCACATGGCGATGGAGACTACCGCGCCTGTCGCCGACCCGAGCCCCAATTCGCTGAATTTAAAGTAGGCCTGGGCGGCAAAGACCGCCCCCGTGAAGGCGCCTGTGATGATCACGACCAGTTGGGACCCGATCCCGATGGTGACGATCTGCGAGAGAAAGAGCCGCCAGCGGACCCGGGCCGTCATCAATGCGGAAACCACTTCTCCCGCCAAGAGGGCAACCTGACCGAGATAGGAGAGCAGGCCGGACAGGGAAGCGCTCAGGTTTTTCGCGAGATGTTTCATGAAGCGGTGACGGATTTCCTCCACCGCGGGTAGCAAACACGATCCCGGCGCTTCCATCAACTGATCGTATCTTCGCCGTTCCCGGTCGATTGCCGTTGCAATTGTTCGTCATCTGCGGTGAATTTCACTATGCACACGGACGGATGGGAGAAAGTAGGCGTGATCGGGCAGGGCATCATTGGCAGCCGGGTTGCGGAGGTACTGAGAAACACCAGTCGGCACGTGTATGTCTGGAGCCGAACCCCGCGCCCCATCTCGAATTTTGTGGGGTCTCCGGGAGAAGTGGCGCAACTCGCCGACATCATTCAAATCTTTGTCAGTGACGGCGTCGCCTTGAAGGAAGTGATCAATGCGATGAAGGACCGGCTCGAAAAGCGGCACATTGTGATTAGTAACGGCACTTCGGATCCGGAATCGGTCGTCGACGCCTACCAGACTGTAAAAGGGTGCGGGGCAGCCTTTCTCGACGCTCCGTTCACCGGAAGTCGCCACGCGGCGGAGAAAGGGGCCCTCGTTTATTATGTCGGCGGCGATCCTAAAGTTCTCGAGCGGGCCCGACCCGTGCTCGAAGCTACTTCCCGCGAGATTCTCTATCTGGGACGAGTCGGCGAGGCCACCCTGATCAAAATCGCGACGAACATGATTTCTGCCGTTACCACCGGAGTCCTCGCTGAAGCCTACGGTCTCGTCTCCAAAGCCGGAGTCGATCCGCAGCGCCTCGCTGACGCGCTGGAGTTGAATGCCTGCTATTCGGGCTTGATTGCGATGAAGCTTCCTCAAATCATGGCAAGGGACTACGAGCCGCATTTTTCGCTGAAACACATGTTCAAGGACGCCCAGTATGCCTTGAATCTGGCTAAACAACTCGGCGTTGAGGCGCCCGTTCTCTCGACCACGGCCAGTGTCATGTTCCGCGGCATCCAGAAAGGACAGGGGGATAGGGACTATTCCGTCCTCGCGGCGCGTTATCAGGACGCTGCTGAAGGTAAAGAAAACCTTCCCCCCTCATGATCGCTCCGCCCGTCACCAGGGGACGCTGGTTTCCGCTCGAGGATCGTGCGGTCTTTCGGATCACCGGACCGGATCGGGTCCGGTTTCTCAACGGCCAGGTCACCAATGATGTTTCCGGTCCGCTCGATCAGGAATCCGTGGCTGCCTGCCTTTGTACTATCAAGGGAAAGGTGGAGGCGCTCGTCTGGATCCGTGCGGATGGGGATTCGCTCCTGCTCGACGGAGAACTTAAGCAGCGTGATAGTATTCACGCCCGGCTTGAGCGCTACCTCATCGCTGACGATTGTGAAATCATTGACGAAACCGGCGAGACACGGCTATTTCACCATTTCATCGAAGACGTGCCTGGCGTGATCAGCCGACGTCTCGCGTTGGCGGGAAGGGACCTCGTGTTGAGGGCAGATGACATTCTCCCTTTTG
>JAGNMT010000436.1 GCA_017991025.1 Verrucomicrobiales bacterium | reverse complement strand
GGCCTACCCGGCTCGATTTGACCTGAAGACCGGTAAACTCAAAGAATTCAAACTGCCCGAGGCGGGGCGTCTTCCCGGAGGGTGGTTTGCCTCGACCCCGGGGGCGCCGGAGGAACAAAAATTGAAACGCCGCGGACTCCTTTTTGACGAAGAAGTGAACGCCAGGCCACACGAGGATAAAATGCGAAGCGAGGGTCTGCCGGAGGTAAGAACGACCTTGCGGACAAAATCGCGCGAGTGGAAATTTACCGACAAATACCCTGGCGTCGAGGGCACGGTTCAATCGGTCGTGGCGGCGGATGGAAAATTGTTTGTTGTCACGTCAGAAGGCGGGCTTTTTTGTCTCGGCGGGAAGCGCGGAGATGGAGATCCGATCCGGCATGCACTGGGAGCGGAGCAAAAAAATTCATTCTCCAAATCGGATTTGCCGATTTCGCAGCCGTTTCCGAAGCATGGTATCGTGGTGATGTTAGGACTTGATCACCCTGACCGAATCGCCAGTCGTCGTCCGGACGAAACGCTGCAATTCATCGGAATCGATTCGCGACCTGACAGGGTCAGGTCAGTGAGGCAAGAGGGTGGGATCGGAACCGGGACTCACCTTATTGAAGCTGACCCGGCCAGAATCGAGCTGCCTCCGTATCTGGCCGATCTGATTGTGATCGACGAAGCGATCACCGTCGATGCCGGACAGCTTGGCAGCCACTTCCGTGCCCTCCGCCCCTTCGGGGGCCGGCTCATCGGGAAAGGGGCCGCTCTCGCTGAAATCGCAAGGTCGGCCGTTTTTTCCAGAGCCGTGGTATCGGAAGTGGATAGCTGGTCGGTAATCACTCATGAAGGACCGCTCGAAGGCGCGGCAAACTACACAGGTGACTGGGCCGCGAGTGAGGACCAACTGGTCCAGGCTCCGCTCGGGCTGCTCTGGTATGGCGACTCGATCCAGCATTTTAAACGCTCACCCCAACCGAAATTCATCGACGGAGTCATGATTTCCAATCCGAAGGACTGGACCGACGCTTCGACGCGAAAAGGGCCTGTCGACTATCGGCTCCTCGATACTGTTTTTTCCGATGTCTACACTGGAAGGATTCTTTCACCGGACGAGGTGCCCGAACTGCGTCAGAGTTTTAAAGAAGTCGACAAGGTCACGATTCAGCCGAGCCAGTATCGTCCGCCACAGCAGAAGGACGATTGGAAGCCCGACGCCCCCCGGGCCGGGGAGAGGGTCAGTCCGATGACGGGTGAAACGGAACCGCGGGTTTTCCCAAAGAGCTACGGCTGTGATGGCGGGGTCGACTACGGGCTGCTTTACTCGATGCGCTCGGGGACGCCTGCTTTTTACGACAAACGTTTTGAAAGCGGCACGATCAATATCAGTGGCCCGCGCAGCGGCTGCACGAATAGCGTCATTCCCGCCAACGGAGTATTGAACCTGCCCTATTTTTACGAGGGCTGCACCTGTGCCTACCCGTTGCCAATGGCGCTCTCACTCGTGAGCATGCCGGAAACCTTCGAGCAATGGGCTTCCTGGGGGCCGGTCGAGGCAGCGTCGCTTGATGGTAAACTGCAACGGATCGGTTTGAATTTCGGCGCTCCGGGTGATCGGGTGACTCATGATGGCACTCTGTGGGTTGCTGTGCCGAAGGCGGGAGGGCCGTCTCCGGACGTCCGGGTCACGACGGAACCTGCTGCGGGTGATCTGGAGACGTTTTATCAGCACTCGCTTTTCCTCAAGGGAGGAAGCGGCTGGCCGTGGGTGGCGGGCTCGGGACTCATCGGGGTACGCGTAGTGACGCTTTCCGGTTTGAAGCCCGGTGTCTATTCGGTGCGCCTTACTTTTTCCGAGCCTGGCATAGCCACGAAACCAGGGGCGCGAGTTTTTAGCATTACGATTAACGGTATGCCTGTCGCGGAGTCCTTTGATCCGGTGACGGAGGCAAAGGGTGTTCACCGGGCGGTGACTGTGGAGGTCGGGGATCAGTCAGTCGATGCTGCAGGGGCTCTTCGAATTGAACTGGATGCCAAGGCCGGGCTTCCCGTCATCTCCGGGATTGAAGTGGTGCGCAAGGGATTGAAGATGGCTCCTGTGTCCCGATTGTAAGATTCAGCTTGCCTCGACAACGTGAAAATGGGATTCTTTCCACAGATACCCTGATGAAAGCAATCTTCCTCCCTGTTCTCGCTGCGTTGTTGTTTCTATCCCTTGATGCCTCCTGCGAGGAGGTCACCTGGCCTTTCCACGATCTCTCGCAACGTGAGACCGCTCTGGCGGGTCTCCGGCAGAAGCTCTTTAACGACGGCATTTTTCTTTCTCTTCCGAAAGGAATCTCTCTCTATCTCGACGCAGACGAAGCGCCCGGTGAGGACGGCTGGATCATGGTCACGGTGCGTCAGCGGAACGGCGAGGGATCGGGTGGCGATCCCGATGTCTCACCGGCTCTCGTTCATTTTTACGTGCGCGAATATGATGGAGCGATTGAGTGGTACGATGTGGTGGATGACCGGCGACGGTCCTGGGATGAATTTTTGAAGGATCGGGAGGCGAACTGACAGCCGGTTAGGCGATGTCGTGGTCATCGCTATCAATGACGGTCAATCCGGCGATGCGGGCAAGGGCCCGTTGGCGATCATCAAAAGTGAGGAATCGGCAGGACTCCAACTGAAGTGCGCAGGCGACGTGAAGGATGTCCATGGTTCGGCATCCGGTCCTGGGCGTTTCACGGCTGAGGCGATGAAAGGTGTGCATAAGGTCGGCGCGCCGGATCTCTGGGAAATAATAGAGACCACGTTTCATGCGATCCTGAAAATATCCGATCTGGATCTCCGCTTGCGCAACGTTCAATTCATTCCAGAAGACTTTGAGATGGAGTGCGTTGGTGAGTTCTGCTTCCTGCAGTTCCCAGATCGGAAGTGGTTCGTCCTGTGAGGCGACGCAAGACTGAACGAATTCCGAGCCCTTCTCGAGAAGATAGAGTTTAACGAGTGCGCTGGTATCGAGGTAGATCACCAGCGCCCCTCCCGATCAGTATTGACGGTTTCCTGTCCGGTTCTGCCCAAGGCGCGGACCGCAGTGGAAAGATGGTCATCCCATTTGACGAGTCGTCTTGGGCCGGCCGGGACGATGTGAACGACTGGTTTGCCTCTGTTGAGCACTTCAAAGGTCTCGCCGCGAGCAACCTGATCCTCGATTTCAGCCCAGTGTGCCTTCATCTCCCTCACGGAAACGGTTTTCATGGTTCGAATTTTACTATTGTTTTACGTTTTGTAAACTTTCAAAATCTCGAAATGAGTTTCAATCTCTTGTCGAGTAGGAAATCATTGGGCTATTTCTTCCGTAAAAAAGCGATCAAATCTGCCATTTCCTCCACGGTGATCGCCGCCTCCAGCCCCTCGGGCATGAGCGACAGGTTGGTGCTCTGAAGGTTCGCCACCTCATCGCGTCTCACCGCGTGCGTTTTTGCATCGAGCGTTTTGAAGGTCAGGCTCGCGGCGGCTTCGGCGGCGAGTAGGCCGAAGAGTTGCTCACCGTTTTTCAAAGTGGCGCTGTAAGCGTGAAAGCCCGGCTGGATGTCGAGATTGGGATCGAGAATGTTGGTGAGAATTTTTTCCACAGGATGATCGACGACGGTCTCGAGGCGGGGGGCGACGGCGAGACCTTCGGTGCCGCGCTGGTGGCAGGCGGCGCAGACTCGTTGATAAATAAGATGACCCTTCTCAGCATCGCCGGTGAGCTTGAGGGCAGGCTGGTAACGGGTGATGACGTCGGCGCGACCGGGTGAGACAGCAGTATTTAAAATTTTGGCGGCCTGCTCCTTAAGGGCTTTGTTAGGGTGATTGATGAGCTGCATGCGGCGGGTTGGGTCGAAATCTGAAGGGCGCAAGCTCCCGGACTCGATCCCGGCGAGGAGCTCGCTGGTCCAGGCGGGGCGGTTCATGAGGGTATCGAGAGCGAGACCGCGCTGTCGCGGGG
>JAGNMT010000435.1 GCA_017991025.1 Verrucomicrobiales bacterium | reverse complement strand
ATCTCGTTTACACCGAGGCGGTCGGGGGTTCAAATCCCTCTTCGCGTACCAGTTCCCATCATCCCCGATTTCTTCAGGAGCTGCTCCTGAAGGAAGGAAATGCTTCAGCCTTCCCGCCGCGGCACGATTTGGAGCGGGTGGGGGTTCTTCACGATTTTTCGTGATTCCAGTACTCCCTGCCAGGAGGTGAGGGGATAGATGATACAGTCCCGTCCGAGGACTGAGCCCGGACTGAGGACGGAATTGCAGCCGATCTCGGTGCGATCGCCGACAATGGCACCGAATTTCCGGAGACCGGTGTCGATAAACCCGCCCTCGCCGTTGCGAACCGTGACATTCCGGCGGTCCAGCCTGACATTCGAACAAATCACCCCGGCACCCAGATGGGCTTTGTAACCGAGGATGGAATCGCCGACATAATTGAAATGGGGCACCTCGCAGGCATTAAAAAGAAGGCAGTTCTTAAACTCGCTGGAGTTCCCTAGAACACAGTGGTTTCCGACAATCACGTTCTCCCTCACATAGGCTCCGCTGCGTACGACAGTTCCTGACCCGATCCAGGCGGGCCCTTTGATGACGGCGTTAGCCTCGACACTGGCACCGGGAGCGATAAAGACCCGGTCGCCCACGGTGGCGCGAGGATCGATTCGACCCTGTTGCATGGCCGGCCCGACCCTGTCGAGTTGCTGCTCCAGATACGGGGCGAGGCGCAGAAGAGCAGTCCAGATCGGATCGCCGGAAACAAAAAGCGCGCCATGCTCCGTTTCGGTGAGGTCCAGAAACTCGTCGGGCAGGAAGGTCATCGCCGAAGGTGGTTCGGACCGGATTCCCCATCGCCAATGTGTGACCCGTGACTCATGACCCGCGACTCTAAACTGTCATGACGTCCTTCTCCTTCGCCTCGAAGTGAGCGTCGATGGACTTGACGTTTTTGTCGGTCAGGGTTTGGACTTCCTTTTCAAAATCGTGAAATTCGTCTTCGGTAATGGTACTGGCCTTGAGGGCGGATTTGAGCTTGTCCATTGCGTCTTTTCTGGCACCTCGCACCCGGACTCGTCCCTGTTCGGCCATATCTTTGATCACTTTTACAAGATCGCGCCGCCGCTCTTCCGAGAGTTCGGGGATGGGGAGTCGGATGATACGCCCGTCGCTGGAGGGATTGATCCCCAGCTTTGATTCACGGAGCGCTCTCTCGATGTCCTGCATAATAGAGGGATCGTGGGGCTGAACGGTGAGCATGCGGGGTTCCGGTGCGGAGACGAGAGCGATCTGCTTTAACTGCATCGAAGTCCCGTAGGAGTGGACGTGGACATTGATATTGTCGAGAAGCGCGGGGCTGGCTTTTCCGGTGCGAATAGTGGCCATCTCGTGAGAGACAAAGTCTGCCGCTTTTTCCATCGCATCTTCGGTTTCGAGCAGAAAGGTTTCGGGGTCCATGAGTTCGAGTGGGGTTTTAGTCTTATTCGCTTATCTCATTCTAATCTGGCATCTCTCTAAATCAACTCTCCTGCCTCAGGCGCAGACGACCGTTCCGACATTCTCGCCGATGAGCGCCTTGTGGATGTTACCGGGCACCATCATGTCAAAAACAACGATCGGGATTCCGTTGTCCTGGCATAGGGTGAAAGCCGTGCCGTCCATGACCTTGAGATTCCGGGAGAGTGCTTCGTTGTAGCTTACTGTTTCATAACGGATGGCGTCAGCGTGTTTGTTAGGATCCTTGTCGTAGACTCCGTCAACTTTTGTTGCTTTGAAGATGACGTCGGCGGCGATTTCACTCGCGCGCAGCGCGGCGGTAGTGTCGGTCGTAAAAAATGGATTGCCCGTTCCCGCTCCGAAAATGACCACACGTCCCTTCTCGAGATGGCGGATTGCGACGCGACGGATGAAGCTCTCGGCGACGTTTTTCATTTCGATGGCCGATTGTACCCGGGTCGGCACGCCCACTGATTCCAGCATGCTTTGCACGGCGAGGGAGTTCATCACGGTTGCAAGCATGCCCACATAGTCAGCGGTAGCCCTGTCCATCCCCCGACCGGCGGCGGAGGCTCCCCGCCAGAAATTGCCCCCCCCTACGACAATGGCGATTTCCAACCCGGTCTGGTGAGCGGATTTGATCTGATGGGCGATGCCCTCGACGATTTCGGGAGATATGTTATCCTCGCTACCTGGCTCCCGGAGCGCTTCGCCGCTGAGTTTTAGGATCACCCGTTTATATTTATTCGACATAGGAAAGGCTGCGTAATTCGTTCATAGTCCTCTAAATGAGTTGATTTTCAAAGGGCAATCTTACCAGGCTCCTAGAATCGTGCCGGGGAGGATTTCGGTTCCCCGGAGAAACTCGGTCGAGGAGAGTCGCTTGCGTCCTTCAAGTTGAAGATCACCGCACAGGACGAGGGCGCCGGTGCCGCAGTTCACGACGAGGCGGGACCCGCTCTCAAGAACCGTCCCGGGCGGGGAGGTGTTCCCTTCAGTCGGAATTGTTCCGGGATGAATCTTAAATTTTCGACGTTCCCCGGCCTGGTTGAGACTGCTTGTCGTGCCGGGCCATGGATCATAGGCGCGGATGAGTCGTTCCAGGGCGAAGGCATCATTGTTCCAGTCGATCTCTCCGTCATCCCGGCCGAGCTTGCCCGAGTAGGTGACGAGTAATTCCTCCTGAGGGTCGGCGGTGGGGCGGCCCGTTTTGAACAGGGACAATCCCCGCTCGATGACACGGGGGCCGAGGGCGGCTAGTCGGTCGTGCAGCGAGCCTCCGGTATCGTCGGGATGGATGGGAATGGATTCTTTTAAGATCATATCCCCGGCGTCGAGTTTCGAAACGACATGCATGAGGGTGATTCCGGTCTCGGAGTCGCCCTCGCGAATGGCCGCCTGAATCGGTGAGGCCCCGCGATGGCGCGGAAGAAGCGAGGCATGGAGATTAACACAGGCGAGGGAGGGTGCCCCGATCACGGCGCGCGGCAGTATCTGCCCATAAGCCATGACGACGGCGAGATCGGGCCGGAACGTCAAGAACTCTCTAATCGCTTCCTCATTTCCGCGGAGGGTCTCCGGCTGTCTCACCGGGATGCCATGTTCCTCCGCTAGCACTTTAATTTCCGGCGCGGTCAGGAGTTGCTTCCTCCCAATCGGCTTGTCCGGCTGGGTATAGACTGCGACGACTTCATGCCCACCGCCTTCGCTATCCCTCTGATGAGAGATCAGCCACTGCAAGGCGGGCAGAGCAATCTCCCCGGTTCCCATGAAAATGATACGCATACGCCCGTTAATCACGGGCCTGAAGCAGCAAGGTCAAAAGAAAAGTGGCGCTCTTACACTGCTTGCAATCTCGATGTCCGGCTTTAAAAAGTGGCGGGGCGGCTTTTTTGCCGGATATTACCGACTTTACCGATATGAAAGGTTTCTTTGCGATTCTTCTGGTTGTCTGCGGTTTTCTTGCTGCCGGCTGGTTTTTTTATGAGCCTTACGTCAAGCCTCTGTTGAGCCGTTTTAGCTCTGATCCTTCGATGTCCGACCATAACCGTGTTATTAATTCGGACGAAAAGAAGCCCGTCACGTCTACCCCCAAGCCCCCCGTCAAACCTGTCGTTACGCTCCCCGTGAAGCCCTCGGCGACAGGGGTTAAGCCTGCCGAGAAACCTGAAGCTCCGGTAGCAACAGCGCCCAAGTCGGAACTGGAGCAGCTTCTGGAGGTGCGTTATCCGATGCCGCAGATTTTGCCGCTCCTGACTATAGTCGATCAATGGAGGAATGTCCCCTCCAACGCCTACCCACCGGAAGTGACTGCAAAGGAGACGATCCCTTTTGAACTCGTCATCAACGGGCAGGTCGCCGGTTCCAGCAACGTGGCCCCCGGCACTCCCCTGAAGCCAGTGCGCCTCGAAGGTGACCAGCTCGTCATTGCGAGCCTCGTGAACCCGGCCATGAGCAAATCTCTTGCGGTGGATAAAACCGACTTTAAAGAGCGCATCGAA
>JAGNMT010000434.1 GCA_017991025.1 Verrucomicrobiales bacterium | reverse complement strand
CTCAACTGGAAAGACGCGAAGACCGGTTACGGCAAAGTCAACAAGGGTAAAAACGTGATGGGAGGCGCTCTCACCGTCGCCGGGAAAACCTACGAAAAAGGGATCGGCACCCATGCCCCTTCGACGCTCGAGTATGCCCTCCCCGAGGGAGCGGATCGTTTTCAGGCCCTTCTCGCGATTGACGATGGCGGCATGGAGCGCGACGGCAAACCCAGCACCGCCAGCCTGCGCTTTCGGATCTATACACAGAAGCCGCCCGTCGCCTCCAGCGGTGGCTACGATCCCGACGCGCCGAAACTGGTGCCGACTGATCTTTTCACCGTCCCCGATGGCCTTGAGGTCACGGTCTGGGCAACGTCTCCGATGCTCGCAAATCCAACGAACATCGACTTCGATGCGCAGGGACGTCTCTATGTCGCCGAGGGAGTGAATTACCGCGGCAAGGGCGGGCGTCGTCCCGAAGGGGATCGCATCGTCATTCTCGAGGACACCGATGGCTCGGGCAGCGCTGATAAATCTTCTATCTTCGTGCAGGAGAAGGCCCTCGCCTCTCCGCTCGGTGTTGCCGTCCTCGATGACAGGATCATTGTTTCCCAGCCCCCCGAGATGCTCGCCTACACCGATAGGAACGGGGATGGAAAAATCGAGCCTGAGGTCGATGGCCGCGAGGTGCTCCTCACCGGATTCGGAGGACGTCAGCACGATCACAGCCTGCACAGTGTCACGGCCGGGCCGAACGGGCAGTGGTTTTGGAATCAGGGCAATACCGGGGCGCAGTTCACGGACAAGTCGGGGAAAACGTTTTACATGGGCAGCCCCTACATGATGCAGGACATCGCGGGAAAACGCAGCGATGACGGGCATGTCTGGATCGGAGGGTTCTCTGCACGCATGAATCCGGACGGCTCGAAGGTCACCATCATCGGACACAATTACCGCAACAGCTACGAGCAGACCGTGACCTCCCTCGGGGATCTCTTCCAAAGCGACAACGACGATCCGCCAGCCTGCCGTGTTTCGCACGTCCTCGAAGGCGGCAACGCGGGATTTGCCTCGGCCGACGGGCTGCGCGCCTGGGGAGCGGACAAACGTCCCGGACAGGACACTCCCACCGCCGAATGGCGACAGGAAGATCCCGGCACAATGCCTGCCGGCGATGTCTACGGTGGCGGGTCTCCCACAGGGGTTGGCTTTTACGAAAACGGAGCCCTCGACGGGAAGTGGAACGGGCTCCTCCTCGCCTGCGAGGCGGGGAAAAACGTCGTCTTTGGCTACCTGCCGGTCCCTGACGGTGCCGGATTCAAACTCGAGCGAATGGATTTTATCACCTCGAATAAAGAGAAGGAATTCGCCGGCTCTGACTTCCTCGGTGGCAAACCCAGCGGAGATTTGAAAACACTTTTCCGTCCCAGCGATGTCTGTGTCGGTCCTGACGGTGCGATCTATGTGGCGGACTGGTTTGATGGTCGTGTCGGTGGCCACGGCACGCTCGACGAGGGCATGACCGGAACGATTTACCGGATCGCGCCGAAAGGTTTCAAGTCGGTGGTTCCGAAACTCGATCTTGATGCGACAGAAGGCCAGATCATGGCGTTGAAGAGTCCTGCCGTAAATGTGCGTCACAGTGGGTTTAATCGCCTCAAAGCGCAGGGCGCAGCTGCCGTGCCGGCGGTCTCGGCCTTGCTCGAAGAGACGAACCCCTACTTTGCGGCGCGCGCGATCTGGCTGCTGGCGCAACTCGGGGATGAGGGAATCGCGAAAGTAGTCGCTCTGTTGGACTCAAAGGATGCCACGACCCGCCTCGTTGCCTATCGTGCTCTGCGATTTGTCGGTCACGATGTTCTCGCCATGGCTGCGAGGATGGGTGGTGATGAATCCGCCGCAGTCCGTCGCGAGGTCGCCCTGACAATGCGCGAAGTCTCTGCGGAACAGAGCGTAGCCATCCTCGCGAAAATCGCGCAACAGTTCGACGGCAAAGACCGCTCCTACCTGGACGCCCTCGGTCTTGGCAGTGAGGGAAAAGAAAGCGAGGTCTATACTGCGGTATCAAAGGTCATCGGCGGTCCTCCCCAGACCTGGAGTGATGCCTTCGCCTGGATCGCCTGGCGCCTCCACCCCGCGGCAGCGGCGGCCGATTTCAAAACGCGGGCACTCCTTGCCAGCCTCTCCGAAGACCAGCGCAAGCTCATGGTCACGGCTCTCGCTTTTGTGAATAGTCGCGAAGCGGCCGGGCACATGATCGAGCTCGCCCATGCGGAGGGTTTCCCCATGAAGGACCTCGCGATGTGGTGGCTCCTCAATCGCAAAAACAACGATTGGAAAGCCTACGATGTCGACGGCGGCCTGAAAGCGCTCGGTCTCTACGACCCTGCCAAGGTGAAAGTCACGGCGGTGGACATGCCCGCTCCCGTCACGGGTGCCGCCCCTCTTCCCGCTGCGGCGGAGATCCTGAAACTGGCCGGAGATGCAAAAAAGGGCCAGATCGCGATCGCCGTTTGTTACACCTGCCACAAAGTCGGTGCCGCCGGGATCGAGTTCGGGCCTGACCTCACCACCTTCGGACGCCAGCAGCCGGCCGAGGTCATCGTCAATTCGATCGCGAATCCCTCGTCCGATATCTCTCATGGTTTCGAAGGCTCGAAAGTGACGATGAAAGATGGCATGGTCGTGACCGGCATGGTCCTCGCGAGCGGGGATCCGCTCATCATCAAATGTATGGGCGGAACCGTACAGACGATTCCGAAGGATCGCATGAAGTCAGTCGAGCCTCTCGGTCGTTCCCTGATGTACGACCCCGCGAATCTCGGTCTCACCGCCCAGTCCATCGCGGATATCACCGCCTATCTGAAAAGCCTCTGAGGCAGGCGGATAGCTCCTTTCAGAATGCTGAAGGCGCCTGATTCTCCAATCAGGCTTTTGCTATTTCGATTGTCATTCGGGAAATTTCAGGACAAACTTTTTGGCATGGATTCTAATCTGTTTTCCGCTGACATAACTAATTTTTTAGAAAAGGCTCTCGGAATTCAGCTCGCGGAACCAGAGATCCGATTGACCGAGGAAAAGCTCAAAGAGATCGCTCGTAACGCCGGATTGAGCGAAGACGATTGGAAGAATGTTTGTGAAAAGCTGAAGCGGCATCTGGCGAAGGGGCAGAATTTTCTAAAGTTTGCAAATTACACCGATGCGATCACGGATTTGGAACATGCTGCCGCGATAGCCCCTTATCGGGCGGATGTTCTAGTCGATTGTGGGAAAGCCCATTTCGGCAGATGGAAAGAGACCGGCTGCCGCCCTTCACGAGACCGGGCGGAGGTCCTTTTCACGAAGTGTCTCGAGGTTGATCCCGGTAACGCGGATGCGGCCGAGCAACTTAGCTGCCTGAAAAAATCAAAGCCAGGATCACGAACTCCCGGAAAAAAGGCACTCGTCACGATACTCCTTGTTTTGGCGTGCGGTGTTTCCGCATGGGTGGGAATCCCCGGACTTTCCGGGAAAATGGAGCACATCGGTGGCAGTAGGCCGATTGAGTCCCAATCCCGGACAGAATTGGCCACCAGACCGGAAGATGCGTTGAACTTTTATAGGATCTACAACCTATTCCGAAAAGACGCCCCGATCGAGTTTGTTAATAGCCTGGAGATGAAGTTCGTTCAGGTTCCCGTTTTTGACGGCAAGCGTCGTGTTGATTCCATCTCCTTCAGTGTCTACGAAACCCGGATCAAAGATTACCGGCAGTTTGTTGAGAACACCAAACATGCTACCGAACAGGGCGTAACTGACGCGGCACCGCAGAGAGAAAACTGGAGTACTCCCGAACATCAGTATTCGGAGAACCATCCCGTAACCTTCGTTAACTGGCATGATGCCCGTGCCTTTTGCGAATGGTTGACCTTGAAAGAACGAAACGCAGGAAAAATAGGGCCCAACGACCGATATCGCCTGCCAACGGACCACGAATGGAGTTGTGCGATAGGAATC
>JAGNMT010000433.1 GCA_017991025.1 Verrucomicrobiales bacterium | reverse complement strand
TTGTTGATTATTGGAGTTCGCACCTCGAAAATGCGGACTCGGAGTTGATCGTGCCGACGGGCCATAAATCCTACAAACATCCCCGGGCGATTGCGGAGTTGAGACGGATTCTCTACCTGCACGCAGGTCTTTGACCGGAGTCCGCCCGCGTTTCCGTGCTTGCGCGGCGCGGGGTAATCGGTTTCCATGGGGTGCAGAATTATCATCCTATTTCGCCATGTCTCTAAAGCTCCCGCTCCCTTTTCTCTTCATCATAGTCACATCGTTTCTATCACTCACCGGCCTCAATGCGGCGGGGTTTTCGATTGAAGAGGAGGCGGACGGTATCGTCATTAAGATCGACGATAAACTCTTCACCAAGTACGTCACCGGAGACAAGGCGACTAACAAACCCTATTTTTACCCTGTGATCGGCCCGACCGGTAAGGCAATGACGCGGGCTTACCCGATGGATGATGTGAAAGGCGAAGCGCAGGATCACCCCCATCACCGCTCCTTCTGGTTCGGGCATCAGTTCGTCAATAACTTTGACACCTGGCACGAGAAGGCCACGCTGGTTGAGCGGGCGAAAGGCGATGCGGCCAAACTCGCCGAGTTGGAGCAAACGCTCGGTGCGACCGTGCATCGGAAAGTGATCGAGGCCAAAGCCACCGGTGATAGCGCCGTCCTGAAGGTTGCCAGTGATTATGTGGACCATTCCGGCGGGCGCATGGCGGAGGATGTGCGTACCTTCACCTTTCACCTTGGTCCGGACGGGTCGCGTCTGGTAGATGCGGACATCGTTTTCACCGGTGTCGCTGAAAGTGTTGTTTTTTCAGACGCTAAAGACGCCGGGCTCAGTCTCCGGGTGGCGCACTCGATGAGCGTGGATGCTAAAGAGGGTGGGAGAATCGTGACCAGTGGCGGTGACACCGACAAGGAGGCCTGGGGCAAAAGGGCTGACTGGTGTGATTTCAACGGCCCGGTGGGCGGGGAAGAACTCGGCATTGCGGTGTTGAATCATCCGGGAAGTTTTCGCTACCCGACGCCCTGGCACGCCCGCACCTATGGGCTTCTGACCGCAAATCCTTTTGGACTCAAGAATGTTGCGGGTGAGAAGGAAGAAAGTCCGGTCGTGCTCAAGAAGGGCGAGTCCTTCACCATGAAGCATCGCGTGATTTTCCACGCCGGAGACGAGAAGACAGCGAAGATCGCCGAGGCCTGGGAGGTTTACGCCAAAGAAAAATGACGGGGTAAAATACCCCGTCATTTTCAAACTTCACTGCCGGTTGGGTGCTTCCTTCACTCCGAGACGCTGTCGAGGAGAAGCTCCCCTTCACCCTTCAGCCTGTCATTGATCGAGACCCGGAGGCGTTCTACACCTCTTCTGATCCGGGCCTTCACGGTTCCCAGGGGACTATCAATACGCTCCGCAATTTGCTTTTGGGTGAGCCCCTCAAAATAGGCGAGCTCGATCACTTCGCGTTGCTCGGGAGAGAGCGCGACAACCGCAGTTTGCAGAACATGCCTCGCATCGGAGAGGTAGAGCGCCTCCCGACCAGTGGTGCGAATCTCGGGGGCATCACCATCGACCTTTTCTTCGAAACGATCATAGAGAGAGGAGCGGCGCTGCACGCTGCGAACGCGGTCAATGGAGCGATTTCGGGCTGTGGTGCAAATCCAGGTAACAAGCGATCCTTTCGAAGGATGGTAGGTGCCCGCTTTTTTCCAAACAGTGGTGAGGACTTCGTTCATGACGTCTTCGGTGTCTTCGTAATGGTTGAGCACCTTGAAGGCGGTGGAAAAGATCAATGCGGAGTATTTACCGCTCAGTTCGGTGAATGCCTTGTGATCACCAGCAGCCACTCGTTTCATCAACTCGGCCTCGGCGTGGCGCGCTTCTGATATCTCGTTTTCGGTATTCATGATGGATTGTGTTTCCTCTAATTGACAAAGTATTGTCTATGAACATAAATTAGACAACGGAAATTATTTCGAAAGAAATCTTTTTCTGCACCTTCTGAAACCTTATCCCTCTTTCTGCTCAATCTTTGCCAAACCCGCCATGAAAACTCAGGAGGAAGAATTTTATGAAATCAGCGCTGTGGCGCGGCTCACCGGTGTTTCCCCGCATGTTCTTCGGGTCTGGGAACGTCGCTACGGAGTCGTCGAACCCGGTCGAAGTGACTCGAAGCGAAGGCGTTACACGCAGGATGACATCCAGCGGCTCACTCTGCTAAAGACGCTGGTTGATCATGGTCACGCCATTGGCAGTGTCGCCCGCCTCGCGACGGCGCAACTGGAAGAACGTCTCGCGAGTGCACTCGAGGCGAGGCCACCGGATGATCAGCTGCCGACCCCGGCACCGTTCGGTGTTTGCCGAATCGGCCTCATTGGCGTAAAAATCCGTGAGGCGGTCTGCGGTGCGGTGGAAAATACGCCGGCGATGAGGATCGTGGGAGAATTCCAGGGAGTGGAGGAACTGCTCACAAGCCTCCGTCCCGGAGCGATTGATCTGATCATTGTCGAGCGAGACACGATTTTCCCTGAGGATCTCCTTGAGATTCAGGAAATGGTGGCTGCGATGCGGGTTCGCCGGGCGATCCTGGTCTATCAATTTGCCCGCGAAGACACGATTCAGCCGCTGGACATAAGGAGAATTACAGCACTGCGGGCTCCGGTCGAGTCAGTTGAGATTCAACTTGCCTGTCTTGCCGACGTCCAGTTCGCTCTTAGGCCGGATCGGCTGGCGGAGAGCGGGAACGCCGCTAAGAAATTTGAACGCCCGGCGGGAGAGGTGCCGCCGCGGGCCTTTACCGACGAGCAACTCGTCAAAATTGGCCGTGTATCCTCTGTCGTGAAATGCGAATGCCCCCAGCATCTCTCGAGTCTCCTCGCCGGTCTCGTCGCCTTTGAACGGTATAGCGAGCAATGTGAGGACAGGAGCGAGGCGGATGCGGCGATTCACGCCTATCTTCATCGTATTACGGCGCAATGTCGGGCCAATATGGAGATCGCGCTGTCCGAGATTCTGACTCAGGAGGGCATCACGATCTGACTTTCGGGGGAATGGTTTCACCCGGAATCGCCGTTGTAAGGCGGTTGCAATCGAGGGTCTGAGGTCGTAGCATGCCGCCCACCATGGGGGAAAACGCGCTATCACCGGAGGCCTTGCTCGGTCGCTTTTCAGAACAGCGCATTCTCGTTGTCGGGGATGTCATGCTGGATTGGTTCATTTGGGGCAGCGTTTCGCGCATTTCGCCCGAAGCTCCCGTTCCCGTGGTTGAAGTTCAGAGTGAATCGCGCTACCCGGGTGGTGCCGCCAATGTAGCCCGAAACATGACACCTTTCGGCACAAAGGTGGAGCTCTCCGGGCTTTATGGCACCGACTCGAATGGAACACTGCTCGAGGAGACGCTCGCCGAGAATGGAATCGGGGTGGAACTCTGTCTCCGGCGCGACGACTACCACACGATTACGAAGACCCGCGTCGTGGCACGTCACCAGCAGGTGGTTCGCATCGACCGCGAGAAACGTCATCCACTCTCTCCTGAGCTGGCGTCCGAACTGGTGGAACGGATTCGCGAAGTGCTGCCTCGCATCGACGGAATTATTATCGAGGACTACGGCAAAGGGCTCGTTAGCGCGGAATTCGTCGCCGGTCTCCTCGCAGCAGCGGCGGAGCGCGGGCTTGTGGTGACGGTCGATCCAAAGCCGGGAAACCCGATCGAGTGGCGCGGCGTCACGACGGTGAAGCCGAATCGCGCTGAGGCTTTTGCCTGTGCCGGGATCGAAGATACCAATCGTGAAGCAGGAGTGCACCCGCTCCGGGATGAACCCCTGCTCGCCGCAGGACGTGCTCTCCTTGAAAAATGGGCCTGTTCTCAGGTTCTCTTGACTCTCGGCGAGCAGGGAATGCTGGTTTTTTCCAACGAGGACCCCCCTGCCCACATCCCGGCGAAAGCGCGGGAGGTCTTTGATGTCTCAGGCGCGGGAGACACGGCCATCGCCG
>JAGNMT010000035.1 GCA_017991025.1 Verrucomicrobiales bacterium | reverse complement strand
GTACCATTCCATGAACCGATCAGCGGCGGCGGTGGAACTTAATATAGGAATACCTCCGCTCGCTTCGACCTTTCTGGCAGCCGCTTCCTCAAAGACGCGGGCAAAGACGCGAGTAGTCGTTCCTACATGTTCGATGATTTTTACGATCTCATCGACCTGATGGAGGGAGACGATGATAAATCGCGCTTTGGAAGTTCCGGCCCGAAGGAGGATTTTTTCATCCGAGGCATCTCCCCGAATGCAGGTATGGCCGTCCTTGCGCAGTTGAGCGATGATAGCAGGATCCTGGTCGACGATGACGATCTTGAGCCCGCTTGAAACAAGGGGCCGGACGATCCAGCGACCGGCAGAGCCATAGCCGAGGACGACTACGTGATCACTGAGTTGCGATTCAGTCTTCAGCAGGCGACGGAGAGGGTGCAAATTGAGGAGGGATCGGGCGACACTGTCGGTCGCAAGAAAAGGAGTGAGGGTCAGGGAAATGACAGCGACAAGAGCAATGATGGAGACTGTCTCCTGATTGATTTGCCCGAGCCGTTCGCCGTATACCGCAAGGATGACAGAGAACTCGCTTGTCTGGGCAAGCAGGAGGCCGGCCGTGATGGCGCTTCGTGATGAGAGGCGTCCTTTCCACTCGGCGAGTATTGTCACGATTATGGGAGTTGTTAGGATGACGACGGCGGCGAATCCGAGACCTTTTGCGAGCGTTGCGAGATCCGGATGTTCTACTTCTGCACCAAGCGCACTGAAAAAGACAGCGATGAAGAAAGTGTTGAGGGATCCCAGGGCGCTGCGAGCCTCTCCGCTGACAGGAAAGCCGGAAAGCGCAAAGCCTGCCGCGAAGCCGCCCGCGACGAAGCTGATCTCCATCCAGTGGGAGAATCCGGAGAAGAGGAAGAGGACGGCGAGTGTACACAACAACATCGTTTCTTCGTCGGGAAGACGGCTTTTTGAGACGAGTCGCGGAAGAAATCGCTGGATCACCAATGCGGTTCCTGCCATTACGGCGAGGGCTAGAATTCCGTGAAGCAGTTCAGACGATGTGGTAGGGATACGGGGCAGGAGGACGATAAGAATGATGATGGCCGCGTCCTGTACGAGGAGAACGCCGAGGACGAGTCTTCCATAGGTTCGGAGGGATCCGGGAGAACGATGGATCTGCTGAACCGCGACGAGGGTGGAACTCGTTGAGAGTCCGCCGCCGATGTAGAGTGAGTCAGTGACGTCGAATCCGATTACTTGCGCGAGGAGAAAGCCAAGGGAGCCGGCAACGACGAACTGGACAATCCCTATCCAGAGAAGGGCCCGGGTTTGTCCCGAAAAGCGCGAGGGATTCAGCTCGATCCCGGCCGAGAAGACAAGGAAGGCGAGACCGATATCGAGCACTTGATTCAGTACGATGCGGTCAGGATTAAAGCCTAATCGAGTGACTGCGAATCCGAGCAGGATGAGCAGGGGGATCGTCGGCATCCGGAATCGCTGGGCGAGTGCAAAGGCGACAGCCGAGGAGAGAAGTAGCAATGCGAGACCCGTCATTTGCGTATCATCCCCCTCCGGCTGAGTTCACTATTCTGCAAATGAATACCATCGACGTTGGGGGACATCATGTAGGCGACCTCCATGTCGAGGAGGTTGGTCACCTCGCTCAGATTGACGGCATGGATTGCCGCCGGCACTCCGGCTGTACGGCAACGGAACGCGAGAAGGTCGTTCGTGGATTCGATGTGCATCGTCGATACGAGAAGCCTCGCATTGTTCAGTCCCGCCTCGCGTAGCACCGCTGGTGAACCGGCATCACCGTTTAGCGTTTCACAGGGAAGATCGCGCAATTTCTCCGGATCCGTGTCGACGGCGACGACGATTTCGCCCTTTGCGCTGAGACGCCGGGCCAGATCACGGCCGAGGGTGTTCATTCCGATGATGATGATATGACTGGAAAGAAATTTGGATGATCCGCCATGGTCACCGGCGGGGGCTGGGAAAGCACGGAGTAGTCCGATTCTGAATAAATGACGGTAAAGAGGTTCGCGGATGCTGATAAGGAGAGAGGAAAGAGTAATCGTGATCATGCCGACGAGACCAAGGAGGACTCCGGTGTTACCGACGGGCAGGCCGGAACTCCCGGCGACCGAGGCGAGGATGAATGAAAACTCGCTGATTTGGGTGAGGAGCAAGGCAGTGAAAAATGCGCGTCGCGAATCGAAATGGAGCTTCGCACCGATGAGCAGAATGATTAAAAACTTTCCGAAGATCACAAAAAGAGAGAGCAGCACCGCATTGCCCCAGATTGCCGCGGAGACATTGATATGCATACCGATGCCAAGCGTTACAAAGAAAACCGCGACGAAGAAGTTCATGATAGGGCGCACGCGCCGTTGGAGATCGTGGCTGTGAGGGAGCTGGGCGAGACTAACTCCGGCAAGGAAGGCACCGATCTCATGGGTGAGATGAAGAACGTGGCCGATCATGACGACAAGGAAACACCAGGAAAGACTCCAGATAAATATGGTCTCTCTCGATTTGCCGGCCCAATTGAAAGGCCGTGGCAGGAGGTAGCGGGCAGACACTAACATCAGCGCCATTAACATCAGCATCCCGCCAAAGGCCTTTAGCAGTCCGAGAGTAATAGCTCCCGGCCCGGTGCCTTCGCCTCCCCCGAGCCCCGTGAGAATAGTAAGCAGGAGAATGACAAAAATGTCCTGCACGAGAAGTACTCCGATCACGGCCTGTCCATAATTAGTCGACGATTCGTCCCGTTCAACGAGCATTGTGACGACAACGACGGTGCTGCTGATTGTCATCGCGGCCGCGAGAAGGGCTGACGGGAGCATCTCAAATCCGAGTCCCCATGAAAGCCCGAATCCCAGAATCGATGTTGCAGCGATTTGCAATGTCCCGGCGATAAGGGCGATTCGTCCAACTTCCCTGATGCGGTCGACGGTCAACTCCAGCCCCACAAGAAAGAGAAGCAGGATGATCCCCGAGTCAGTGATGATATTCAGTGCGTCGGATGCACCGATGGCACCGGTCACAGGACCAAGGATGAGCCCCGCGATGAGGAAGGACACGATCGAAGGGATCCTGACACGCCGCCCTATAAGCGAGAACAAGGCCGCCGCAACAATGATCAGTCCTAGATTTTGGAGAAAGGCAGTATCTGTCAACCCGGCCAATATGCCTCAATTCCCTGTCGGGGAAAGGTCGTTTCGGAGCCGCGACCGTTATTCTCTCCCTGCCTCCCGGTTCAGCCCTTGCCGTCCATTGCGATAAGCTGGGTCACGGTCACAAATTGCAGGCCTCTCGCAAGCAGTTGATCGATCGTCGCGGGCATCGCTTCAATCGTCGGGGCGTGAATGTCATGAACGAGTAGAATTCCTCCCGGAGCCGCCCCGGAAAGTAGACGTGAGGTGACGACAGAGACGCCCGGTCTTTTCCAGTCTTCCGGATCGACGGACCAGAGGATGGCGGGATAGCCGAATTCCTGGCGGATCCAGGATTTTTGGGCCGGGGTGATGGCCCCGTATGGCGGACGCATCGTCCTCGGGGCGACTCCCGTGGCGGCAATGATGGCCTCGCGCGACGCGGTCAGTTCCTGCCTTACGGCGGCATCGGACATCTTCGCGAGGTTGCCGTGGGTTACGGTGTGGTTACCGATCTCGTGGCCCTCGGCAATAATTCGCCGCATGATCTCGGGGTATCGCTTCACATTGGTCGCGACGACGTAGAAGGTCGCCTTCACATTCCGTTGCTTCAGGATGTCCAGTAGCTTCGGCGTATTAACTGGGTGGGGCCCGTCATCAAAAGTCAAGGCAATGAAAGGGAGGCTCGTGGAGACGCGCGAGTAGGAATTCTGTGTGCCAACGGAAGTCGGGAGGGGCTGGTTAACCGGTGCCCCGATCGCCGCCGGTTCACCAGCTTTTCCTTTCTTGCCGGAGTTTGTCGTGCAGGAATTCGCGAAAAGCGCGATTCCCCCAAAGAGAACAGCGGCAAGAGCAGGTGAGAGGCGGGTCTTCAATCAGAGTATTCGGGTTGATTTTAGCGCTGTGCGCTTCGCAAGCTTAATAAAAATTTATAAACATGCAACTCATAAATGCAATTTATGTTAATATTTTAAAAACCTTTCAAGGATGGGGGAGAGTTTCTCCCTGGTTTTGTCCGGCCAGATTGACTGGTCTGTGAAGATGGCTGAGTCCAGCGAGGCGTGTTCCGGCCAGTTGGCGATAGTCGGAATCCGGGGGATAAGGGCATGAAGAACCGCCTTCGCGGTCGCCGCATTAGCTTGCACGTGTTCGATGACGGCATGGGCGCTGACGGCTTCCTCTTCGACCTTCCAGCAGTCGTAATCGGTGATCATGGCGAGAGTCGCGAGGGCAATCTCCGCCTCCCTGGCCAGCTTTGCTTCGGGTAGATTCGTCATTCCGACGAGGTCGAAGCCGAGTTTGCGGTTGGTTTCGGATTCCGCCCGGGTCGAAAAGGCGGGGCCGTCCATGTTCACATAGGTGCCCCCGTTGTGGACGCGTTTACCAAGGTCTGTTGCGGTTTCGAAGAGGAGTTGTCTCAGGCTACTTGAAATAGGATCGCTGAAGCCGACATGGGCGACAATTCCCTCTCCAAAAAAGGTGTGGTGGGCTCTCTGGCTGGTGCGGTCATAGAATTGGTCCGGGAGGACGATGTCTCTCGGGTGATACTCCTCTTTCAATGAACCGACGGCGGTGACGGCGATGATCCAGCGGACGTTGAGCTTGCGCATCGCCCAAATGTTGGCTCGATGGTTCAATTCGGTGGGGAGAAGTCGATGGCCTTTCGCGTGCCTGGGTAAAAAGCAGACGCGCCTGCCGAGCAGTTTTCCCTGAACGATTGCATCCGAAGGATTTCCGAAGGGAGTTTCAATCGTGATATCCTCCACCTCAGTCAGTCCGTTGATCTCGTAGAGGCCGGATCCTCCAATCACGCCGATGGCGGGGATTTCTTCAGTTTGGTTGTCCATGGTGGAAGCAAACTATAAGGGAATCAGGGTAATCCAAGCGTTGAAGTAGAAAAAATATCAGTATTTAATGATTTTTAGGAATTATTGATTGTTTTAAAAATTGAGCTAAAGTTTTTAAAATGTCTGCACGTCTCCTGATTTCACTTTTCCTGCTTGGGATAGGGATTGGTTCTCCCTGGCTGGTTCGCGACTGGCTTGATGCCCGTTCTGACCAGAATCGGGCAAACCGTCTTTATGATGCGTTTGTTTCCCTTCCGGAAGGAATGAAAAATCGTCTGAATAAACCGGAAAAGGCGGCTCGTTCGGCCTCGCTTGTGGAACAGGAGATAGCGTATCGTGAACCCTCTCTGCTCGCTTCACAGACCAAACGGATCATGGAGGGGTTCCTTCCTCCCGCGTTGAATGCCGGCACGGGTGAGAAAATACCCTTTTTCGATACAATTTCGGTGACATCGACTCCGCGGTCCCGGGAGATCACAAAGAATGCCGGGTCGAGGTTGCGGACAGATCTGGTCGGCCAGGGGCTTAAGGCAGGCGATCCGGTATTTCTAAGGATTTTCAAGGAGGAGGCCGAATTGGAACTCTGGATGAAGCGTCAGAATGATCCTCAATACACTCTTTTTAAGATATTCCGTTTGACCGCCTGTGCGGGGCGGCCGGGGCCGAAAACCCGTGAAGGAGACGGCCAGGCTCCCGAAGGATTCTATTTCGGGACATCCCAAAGCCTCAGGCCGGCGACCAGGCACCATCTGGGGCTGGATATCGGCTATCCTAATGCCTTCGATGCGCAACATAACTACACGGGAAGTGACCTCATGATTCATGGCGGGGTCAGTTCGGCGGGGGCTTTTGCCCTTGCTCCAAAGGACATGGAGGACGTCTACGCACTCACGGAGGCGAGTATTGAAGCGGGACAGAAGATTGTCCGCATTAATGTCTTTCCCTTCCGGATGACGGACGGGCGCATGGATAAGATCTGGAACAAACCGCCGCAATGGGTCGATTTCTGGGTTAATCTCAAAGAAGGCTACGATTTCTTTGAGAATGTCGGGGTGCCCCCGGATGCCGTCGCGGAGTCGGGACGTTATGTCTTCCGGATCGATTAGGGGGAGCGGAGCGAAATTTGCTCCTATCGCTCTTTTTTTCTTCCCGTTGCCGCTCAAATCCTCTAGGTTCATCCACCCGGGTGCCGTGAGAGGACTTCGTTTCGGTCGCTCTCGCGTTTTATGTCCGTGGATTATTCACCTGTAAACTCCCCTCCTAGTCTTGTACACGAACGAACCTTATCTGCTGGAATTGCTGAAAGAAGCCCAGCTGGTTACCCCGGCGGCCCTGGAAGATGCCAAGCATAAAAAGAAGTCGCAGGAATCGACGATCGATGCGCTGCTTTCTTTGAACTTGCTTACGGATGAAGCGATTGCTCAGACTTTGGCTGAGAATGCCGGGATGGAATATGTCGACTTGAGGAAGCTCGACGTGAATCCGGCTGTGGCGATTCGAATCCCAGCCGACGTGGCGGTGCGTTTCCGTATCGTGCCTGTGGCCGAGGGAGGAGGAACGCTCGTGGTGGCGGTCACTGATCCGCTCGACTTTGATTCGCTTGATTCCGTGCGGCACGTTCTCTCGGTGGAGCCGGAATTTGTTGTCGCTTCGGACAGTGCGATCAAACAACGACAGCTCGATTTTTATGCTTCCCAGCTCGATGCCGATCAGATCAAGAAGCTCGATGCGGATGCGATAGCGGTTTCTGAAGGCAGTGGCGGTGAAGGGGGGGATGCTCCCATCATCAAGATGGTTTACCAGATCCTTCAGGAGGCTTATCAAAATCGGGCCTCGGACATCCACATCGAACCTACCGAGCATGAACTGCGTGTGCGCTACCGCATCGATGGAGCGCTGCACAAGGTCCAGAGCCACCCGCTTCGTCTCCTTCCCTCGATCATCAGCCGGATTAAGATCATGACCGGCACGATGGCGATTTCCGAGAAGCGACTCCCTCAGGATGGCCGTATTCAGGCAAAATTCGGGGCCGGTGACCTCGATCTCCGTGTTTCGACAGTTCCCACCAGTTGTGGAGAGAGCGTCGTCATGCGTATTCTCGACAAGAGTTCACTGACGATCGGCTTGCCTCAGTTGGGATTCTTCAGCGATGATCAGGCCACTTTTGAGGAACTGATCCGTCTTCCGGATGGCATTATTCTGGTGACCGGTCCAACCGGGTCGGGGAAAACGACGACGCTATACGCTTGCTTGAATTCCATCAACAAGCCTGATCGCAAAATTATCACAGTCGAGGATCCGGTCGAATATCTTCTTTCGGGAATCAATCAGGTTCAGGTGAAAGAGTCTATCGGGATGTCCTTCGCAGCGGCGCTCCGGGCCATCCTGCGTCAGGCACCCAACATCATTATGATCGGGGAAATTCGCGATCTCGAGACGGCTTCGATCGCAATCAATGCCAGTCTCACCGGTCACCTTGTTTTCAGCACCCTGCACACGAATGATGCTCCGTCGGCGGTCGCCCGTCTCGCTGATATCGGAGTGAAGAAGTTCCTCATCGCGAGTGCGGTTCGTTCGATTATGGCACAGCGGCTTGTCCGATTTATTTGCAAAGATTGCGCGGAGCGGGGCGAGATTTCGCCGAAGGACATCAGGGCGCTGCGCTTGACCGAGGAACAGCTTGCGAAAGCGGACATTAAGAAAGGCGCCGGTTGCCGGACCTGCCGGATGACAGGTTACAAGGGACGGAAGGGCTGCTTTGAAATTTTTAACATCACGGAGGAGGTGCGCCTTCTGATTAATGGAGACGAGTCGACAAGCGGACTGCGTAAACGGGCGCGGGAGTTGGGGATGCGAACGCTGCGCGAAGACGGCGTAAGAAAGGTGCTCTCGGGCATGACGACCGCTTCCGAGGTCATTCGCGTAACGATGTCTGACGATGACTGAAGGGCGTGAGGCTGGAAAATTTTACTTATTTTGAGTTTGTATGACGGTTGAAAGTGTAATCGATCTATTGATATCAAGGGGGTTGATCGATGATTCCCAAAGGGAGGATTACATCGCCGCTGCCTATGGCAGCGATCATGACATTACCTACGCGGTGGAGGAGATGGGTCTTCTTCAGCGGGAGCAGCTCTTCCAGCTGGTAGCGCAGGACATTGGCGGTGAGTATTACGATTTGACCGACTTCGAGCCCGCGCCGCAGATGTTGCTGGCTGTCCCGGCGGGAACTGCCAAGCTTTATCAGTGTTTCCCCATTCAGTTTCTCGAGAATGGATTGCAGGTGGCGATCGCCAATCCGCTGGACCCCCAGAATCTTGAGGAGTTGGGATTTTCCCTCAATCAGAATATCATTCCCGCCGTCGCTCCGCCCGAGCAAATTCAGGCCTTGATTGAAAAATATTACTACGGCGGCAGTGCCAAGGGAGCGGCGAACCAGGGGCCGGTCGGCGAAAGCGATGCGCTTGCCGCGATACGTGCTGAGGTGGCTGCTCTCTCGAACGAGGATCTGGAGGCTGAGTCCAACTCGGCACCCATCATTCGGTATGTCGATCTCGTCCTTTACCAGGCGATCAAAGAGAAAGCCTCGGATGTTCATTTCGAACCTTTTGAAGACGACTTCAAGATTCGTTATCGGGTGGATGGCGCGCTCTACGAGATGGCACCGCCGCCACAGCACCTGAAGATGGCGATTATATCGAGGATCAAGGTCATGTCCTCCCTGAACATTGCCGAAACACGATTGCCGCAGGATGGCCGGATCACCAAGGAGATCAACGGTCAGCCGATTGACATGCGGGTTTCGACTCTGCCGACCATTTTTGGCGAGAGCGTTGTGCTCCGGGTCCTTGACCGTTCCAACGTGAATCTGAATCTGGAGATGCTCAATCTCCCGGCGGAGACCTACGAGTACATCATTGATACGATCGAGAAGCCGAACGGAATTTTCATCTGCACTGGACCTACCGGGGCGGGAAAAACCACCACGCTCTATGCCTGTCTCCGTAAGATCAATACGATCGATTCGAAGCTCCTCACGGCGGAAGATCCAGTGGAGTACGAAATGGACGGGATCATGCAGGTGCCGATCAACGAGGCCATCGGGCTGAATTTCGGACGTGTGCTGCGCGCGTTTCTCCGTCAGGACCCGGACCGTATCCTCGTAGGCGAAATGCGGGATCTCGAGACGGCGCAGATTGCCATTCAAGCATCTCTCACGGGTCACCTTGTGCTTTCGACGTTGCACACAAACGATGCGCCTGGCGCAGTGACTCGTTTGATCGACATGGGGTGCGAGCCTTTCCTCGTGGCGGCAACGCTGGAGGGGGTCCTCGGGCAACGTCTCCTGCGTCGCATCTGCCCTTCATGTCAGGTGGCATATAAACCTTCTGCGGCGGTGCTCCACCAGCTCGGGATTTCCGCAGCAGACGCGGGTGCCCGGCAGTTTTTCACCGGTCAGGGTTGTGATGTCTGCAACGATACGGGTTACAAAGGACGTCAGGGGCTTTTCGAATTACTCGACATGTCGAATCCGATCCGCGAACTCATTGCTCAGAGGGCCGCCACGGTGATCCTTAAACAAAAGGCTCAGGAACTCGGAATGCGGACTCTCCGGGAGGATGGACTCCGGAATATCTTTGAAGGAGTCACGACCATTGAAGAGGTGCTCAAATACACCTGATGCAAGACTTTCATTTTTTCATCGACAGAAGAGTCGGGTAAAAGCTAATCTAGGATAAATTTCGATAACGGAAACACGATAAAAATACTATGGCGAATTTCGAATACATTGCCTTGGACACGAAGGGCTCGGAAACGACGGGGTCGATTAAGGCAAATGATGAAGCTGACGCGATCAGCCAGCTTAAGAAGAGCGGTCTTTACCCGACGCAGGTAGTTTTGGCTGGTAAAGGAGGCGTCTCAAGCAGCGCGAAAAAGCGGGCCAAGGCGAGCCAGAAGGCCAAGAAAGGGATGGCCACAGGGGGACGGGTCAAGGGCAAAATTCTCATGATCTTTACCCGCCAGTTGGCGACATTGGTGGATGCGGGACTCCCCCTCTTGCGCGGACTGTCCGTCCTCGGCAAGCAGGAGAAGAACCGTGTTATGGCCGGGACCATCAACCATCTTGCTGACTCCGTTGCGGGAGGGTCAACTTTCTCGGAAAGCCTCGGGCAGCACCCGAAGATTTTTGATAAACTCTACGTGAACATGGTTAAAGCCGGTGAACTCGGCGGGGTGCTCGAGCTCGTCCTGATCCGTCTCGCTGAGTACCAGGAAAAGGCGCAGAAGCTGAAGAATCGTATTGTGGCGGCGATGGTTTACCCCATCATCGTGATCGTGATTGCGGTGGCGATTCTCGTCTTCCTGATGGCTGTTATCGTGCCGCGATTTGAGAGAATTTTTGCGGAAATGCTCGGCGACAAGCCGCTTCCCGCGATTACCCAGTTTGTCATTGGGATCAGTCGTTGGGTTCAGAATCAGTGGCTCGTCATCCTCATCGGCGGCACTGTGCTCTATTTTGGATGGAAGGCCTTCAGTATGACCAAGGTGGGGCGTCAGACGATTGATCGGATGAAGCTTTTTATGCCGGTCTTTGGCCCGGTGCAACTGAAGGGGGGGATCTCCCGCTTCACCCGGACTCTGGGCACTTTGGTGACGAGTGGCGTGCCTATCCTCCAGGCTCTCAATATCACCCGTGACACGGCCGGGAACGTTATCATCGCCAATGCGATCGAGAAAGTCCACGAGGCGGTCAGGGAAGGGGAGTCAGTTGTCGCGCCGCTCGAGGCGAGTCGGATTTTCCCTCCCATGGTGATCAGTATGGTCGATGTCGGTGAAGAGACGGGTCAATTGCCCGATATGTTGCTGAAGATTGCAGATGTTTATGACGATGAGGTGGATAATGCGGTCGATGCGATGACGGCGATGATTGAGCCTATCATGATCGTGTTTCTTGCCGCTATCGTTGGAACGATCGTTATTGCGCTCTTCATGCCCATGATCACGATCATCACCGAGATGAACAATCAGTCCAGCTAAGGGGGGGATCGGCCGAAAAGGCGGGCAATTTTAGTTCAGCAAAGTGTTTACATTGTATTGACAGATTGTCCCGTTCTCTGATAGGATCCGACTATGAAATTATCTCAAATTTCCCGCAGACACTCTGGATTCAGCATGATCGAGCTCATGGTGGTGATAGGGATCATGGTGATCCTCGCCGGCCTCCTGATCGCGGCTTTGCCGGGCGTAATGAGCCGGGTCACTCGGGGGAATGTGGAGGCCTTTATTGGTGAGCTGGAAAGCGGCCTCTCGAAATACCAGATCGATAATGGCAGCTACCCGGTCAACGAGCCTTCGGGGGATCTTGACGAGTCCGGGATCGAGGGAGCCGCCATTCTTTACCGGCATCTATCCGGTGATTGGGATAAGGATGGCAAAGTGGATTTTGACAAAAACGAAAAAGTCTACGTGCCGAAACTCGACTACACCAGCAACCTCGGATCAAAAGAGCCGCGATCCACCTCCGTTGGAGGAGACTACATGGTCATTGATTCTTATAGCAACCCGATTCGTTATCTCGCGCAGCCACCGAATCTGGAGAAGAACCAGAAAAGGAAGACGCACAACCCGACTTACGACATCTGGTCCATCACGGATGCCGATCCCGAAGACGAGGAAGCCGAAGCGAAATACATTACCAACTGGTAGGGTCAGAGCGGCGGGGGGGCTGGTGAGCAGTGTTTTCCGGCCGTCCGCGGAGAATTAGTGCGGGAATTTTCAGGTATTCAGGTTATCCTGGAAATTTCATTTTCCATGTCTGAAGCCTTGGGTGAAAGATTTTTCCTCCTCGAAGAGTTAGGTCCCCAGCCTGGTTGGGGCAGGGCCATCCCGACGTCTTTGCGGTTTTCATTCGCCAGAAACGACGAGAATGAGACTCTTTGTTGGGCGTTTCATACAGAAGACGGGGGTTTGTTGCCGAGAGGTTATCTGGAATCAGTCTTCCAACGCCACGACCAGCTTGTCGGCTTGAAGGGGCGGTTTCGCGGAGGGGCGGTGTCTTTAGAAGAAGGAGGGGCGACTGATGGGATTACCTTGATCTGTCCGGCGATTGAGGGAGAGCTCTTTTTGACCTATTTGGCACGGGTCCCTAATTTACCTGAGAATATAATTTTCCGACTTGTTGTTGACCTCATTCAATCGCTCAAGACGCTCGCCGGTGCTCCGAGGTTATTTTCAAATGTGGAGCTCGAGGATTTTTACATTTTCGCACGCGATGGGGTTCTTCTTGCGGTTGGGTTTTGCCCGGCTTTTTGTCTCTTGCGCGAGGAACTGGCACTGAGCGATTTTCAGATTTCTCGAAAGTGGACCGACTTGATGGCGAGACTCCATGCTTTTGTGAAACAGGGGCGAACGGTTCAGTTTCGGGACATCAATGCCGCCGCAAACAAAGCGTTTCGGCCGATCTTCAAGGAATTCAAAAGTGGAAAAGATCGCGGCCTCCGGGAGCGACTTCAACAAGTGGAGGGGGTTTTTACAGAAGAGTTGGTTCTATCGGGTAAAGGGACGCAGCGACTGACGATCCCGATACACGAAGAGGAGATGCCGATCGGACTTCTGGGCGGGTTCCTCAAGCAACAGGTGATAGCCGCACTCCCTGACAAACTGCCTCCGCCGCCGAAAGAGTCGGTCTGCGCTCTTTGTTTTTCACCTTATCTCCTTGAGGGAACGTCGGACGGAAAGGCGCGGGACCGCCTTGGCTATCTGCTCCCGCCGGAGCACTGGTTCGAGACATCGCTCGTCGATCCGGTAAACCGGCGGCTTTCGCATCCGTTCCTCAAAGCCCATCACAATGGAATTAGAATCAGATCAGTCTATTGCGACGAGAGTTTTACGGTTCTTTTTGGGGATCGTGAATCGGGACTTCCCCTGCCTTCGCTGCTTGCGGCTTTTGACGGCATCACATGTGAGGCCATGCTGCTCATCGCTACGAAGTTTCATCGTGCTCTGGCGCAGTTCGATAGCGCCGGGTTTGACTTGTCTCTAAATACCCCCTGGCAGGTGGAGATCCATATTGAGAGTGGAGTGACGCACCCGGGCTGGGAAAGTCTCCTGAATGGCGAACTTCAGGCATGGCCACCGTGGGAAGTGAAACTGAGAATGGAACGGCCGACTGAGTCCTTTATTCCCGGTGAGAATGATATCTCGTGGCGATTTGTCGCCGCGACTCTCTCGGAGAAGTTTTTCCCCGCTCTCGTCGTTTGGATGCTCGGATGGAAGCGCTTTCAACAGTCTACACTGCAAGGGACTTTGGAGGGGGAGCCGCTCAGTGGCGACCCGCGGCTGGATGCCCTTTTTCAGGCTGCCGGTGAACATCTCGAGCCAATCCATCCCGGCCAACGGGAGAAGTTCCTCTCTCTGGTTAGTGAAGGGATCGAGGTTGCGGTGAAAATTTGAACCGTTGGTCCGGTTTCGCATCAGTCGCCCCGAATTATGGAAATCACTGGCATAGAGACCTCACCGGCGTAGACTTGGCCCGAAACGAAACCTCTTACTTTCTACCCCGTCTTCCATGGATTTTATCGACCTGAAGAGCCAACAAAAGCGCATCCGGCAGTCGATCGATGCTCGCATCGCTGCCGTACTCGATCACGGACAATACATCATGGGCCCTGAGGTGGCGGAACTGGAAGCCCGTCTTTGTGATTTTCTGGGTTGTCGGCATGCCATTGGCGTCTCTTCGGGGACTGACTCGCTCATGATCGCACTGATGGCACTGGGGATAGGTCCCGGCGACGAAGTCATTACCGTTCCCTATACCTGGATCTCTACTGCCGAGGTCATTGCTCTCGTCGGAGCGAAGACGGTATTTGTCGACATCGAACCGGATACCTGGAATATGAACCCCGCTCTTGTAGCGGAGGCTATCACTGAAAAGACAAAAGCGATCATGCCTGTCGGTATTTACGGCCAGACCAGCGACATGACGGCCATCAACCGCATTGCTGCCGAAGCGGGGGATATACCCGTAATTGAAGATGCGGCGCAGAGTTTCGGGGCGACCCATTACGGTCGCCGTTCCGGCGCGCTTTCTCTGATCGGAAGCACCTCCTTTTTCCCTTCCAAGCCTCTTGGTGGTTACGGGGATGGTGGTGCCCTTTTCACTGATGATGACGCGCTGGCCGAGCGCATGCGCTGGATCCGTCTTCACGGGCAGGAGCGTAAGCACTACCACCCCATCATCGGGATGAACGGGCGACTCGACACGATTCAGGCGGCGATCGTTCTCGCGAAAATGGAGTTGTTCGAAGAAGAAATCTCCCTGCGCCAGGCTGTCGCCGCCGGCTACGACAGAAGGCTTGCCGGAACACCCTTGCAGTTGCCCGTTGTCGCCAGCGGAAACACTTCGGTCTACGCGCAGTACACCATTCTCTCTGAAGGCCGGGACGCCCTACAGGCGAAAATGGGTGCTTCCGGAGTTCCTTCGGTGCCTTATTACTCGGTCCCCCTTCATCTTCAACCCGCTTTTGCTAATCTCAGATACAAGGAAGGCGATTTTCCCGTCACTGAACGGATCGCTGCCACCGGCATCAGCCTGCCGATGAGTCCCTATGTGACCCCGGGCGATCAGGATAAGGTGGTAGAAGCGATTGCAGCCGACTGATGGGCTGCCAGGTAAGGCTAGCGGGAGTGACAGGAGCGTCGCTCCGGCGATTTCACCCGCCCGGAAACGTTGTTCATTTTAATTTGAACAAAGCCATTTTGGGGTTAAGAAGTGGATGACTGAGTCCCCTACCCCAAGTGGAGGCTATAGTAACCAGCACAATCCCGAACTATGGTGGCGAATCTCGATCTGAGAGACCCGTCACCACTGGCGGTAGCGTGTAGAGGGGGCTTTGTTTAAAGGCCTGGACATGGCAACCGTGACCTTAACCGAGCGCCGGGACAACGAAACGCTTCAGGAGGA